>WGAU01000115.1 GCA_015494645.1 Aquificota bacterium | reverse complement strand
GGCCAAGGAGATCACCGAACATTACAATGGGGAAAAGGAAAGACTACTCAAACAGCTTGCCAAGATGGCCGAGATCGCTGGGTTCACCGTGAAGTTCACCCCTACGGGCATTGCCCTGTTTCCCTTGGTGGGAGGACAGTTGGTCTCGGAAGACAAAGCTCTAACCGATCCCAAGCTCAGAGAATTCATAAACGGGAAAAGAAGAGAATTTGACCCCATAGTTTCGGATTATCTGAAAAAACTCAAAGATATAGATAAGCGCTTGAACGCAGAGCTTAAAAATTTAAGGGAGGAAGTAGCCCTATTTGTCATAAACACAGTTATAGAGGATCTAAAGGAAAAGTACAGAGATCTTCCAGAAATAGCCTCCCACATTGATGCAGTAAAGGAGGATATTTTAAAAAACATTGACCTCTTTCTTCAGCTTCCACAGGCCTCCGAAAATCCATTTCTGACCCTGCAAATAGAAAAAAACCTATCAAAATACGAAGTAAACGTCATTGTAGACAACGGCGATCTACAGCATGCTCCCTTGGTATATGAGAAGAATCCCACCTACTCCAACCTGTTCGGCAAGATAGGGGTCAGGGCAGAGTTCGGATTGTACGTCACGGATTTTACTCAGATTGTTCCGGGAAGTATCCACAAAGCCAACGGCGGCATACTGGTTCTGAGGGTAAAGGATGTGCTCATGAACCCGGGAGTCTGGTACACTCTGAAAAAGATTCTCATGCACAGGGAAATCTCCGTACAGCCCTTCTGGGAAGAGCTTGGACTGCCCCATCCTGCATCCTCCCTGTTCAAGCCCCAACCCATTCCTCTTAAGATCAAGGTGGTTCTTTTAGGAGACAGACCTACCTTTTACCTGCTGGGAGTGCTGGATCCTGAGTTCCATAAGCTGTTCAAGGTAAAAGCAGAGATGAAGGGCTACATGACCAACACCGAAGACAATAGGAGACTGCTTTACTCCACCATGTACCAGCTTGCCAAAAATCACAACCTGCTTCCTTTGTCCCCATCCGGTGCCGCATCTCTCATGGAGTATTCTGCAAGGCTGGCAGGATCCAAGAATAAACTTTCATTGAAGATAGAAAAGCTTTTGGATTTGGCAAAGGAAGCGTCCTTCTACGCAAAAGAGGCAGGAAAAGACCAGATAGAAGCAGAAGACATTGATAGAGCTTTAGAAGAAAAGATATTCCGCTCAAACCTGCCAGAAGAGATATACGACGAGCTTGTGGAAGATGGTACTCTCATTATTAATCCAACAGGGAAAGCAACCGGACAGTGCTACGGACTTGCCGTGGTGGAGTTTGAAGATTACGCCTTTGGGAGACCGGTAAGGATCACTGCTACAGTAAGCGCCGGGGACAAAGGAGTTGTAAGCATAGAGAGGGAAACCAAGCTATCGGGCAGAATCTTTGAAAAGGCTATCCTCACCCTCTCAGGCTACTTAGGAAACATGTACGGCAAAGAGCATCCCATATCCCTCACCGCCTCCATAGCTTTTGAACAGTCCTACTCTCCAATTGAGGGAGACTCAGCCACTTTGGCAGAGCTGATAGCCTTACTCTCTGCCATTTCTGAAACACCCGTCAGACAGGATGTAGCGGTAACAGGCTCTGTTGACCAGCTTGGCAACGTACAACCTGTGGGTAGCATAAATGAAAAGATTGAGGGCTTCTACAGGATATGCAAGAGGTTGGGACGCAGAGGATGTGTTATCATACCCAGAAGGAATGTTAACAACTTGCAGCTTGAGAGAGAAGTTATAACTGCCTACCGGAAAAAGCGCTTTAACATATACGCCGTGGACAGCGTTGATGAAGCCCTTGAGATAGCCTTCGGCTTAAAAGCAAAAGAGGTACATGACAAAGTGGCGGAAAGGCTAAAAAAGCTTTACGCCATCTCAAGGAGGAAAAAATGATAATAACCATAGACGGGCCAGCAGGATCTGGAAAAAGCACTGTGGCAAAGCTTGTGGCCAAACGGTTAGGATGCATTTACCTTGATACGGGAGCAATCTACAGAAGCCTTGGTTACTTAGCTCAAAAAATGGGAGTTGACACAGAAAATGGACAGAAATTGGCAAAGCTTGCTTCCACCATTAAGTTGAACTTCAGTGGAGATCCAACAAACCAAAGAGTTATTTTAAACGGAGAAGACATAACGGAAAGGATAAGAACAGAAGAGATAGGAATGGCCGCTTCCAAGGTATCCCGACACCCAGAAGTGAGAGCAGCCCTACTGCAACTACAGAGGAATTTTGCGGAAAAGGGATGCTTGGTGGCAGAGGGAAGAGACACGGGTACAGTGGTTTTCCCAAACGCCCATGTCAAAGTATTCCTTACCGCATCCGCTGAAGTGAGAGCCCAAAGAAGATACAACGAACTGCTCCAGAAAGGGGTAAAGATCAGCTTTGAAGAGGTGCTGGAAAGTGTTCAAAAGAGAGATTCCCAAGATGCATCAAGGAAGGTGGCCCCTTTAAAACCCGCCGATGATGCCGTTATCATTGATACGTCTAATCTTACCATTGATCAGGTAGTGGAACGCATCTTAGAGCTTGTGGAAAGATGGAAAGAGAAGCATACCAGCTGCTCTTAGAAGGCAAGAACCAGGAAGCAGAAGAGCTTTTAAGAAAGGTAATTGAAGAAAATCCCACTCCATCGGCTTTATTCAACCTTGCTTTAGCACTGTACAAGCAAGAGCGCTTTGAAGAAGCAAAGGAGGTACTTGAAAAGCTCATTGACACAGATCCAGAGCATAAAAAAGGGATTTTTCTTCTGGGTGTGGTTTGTCGTAGAATGGGAGACATGGCATGCGCAAAAAGCGCCTTTGAAAAAGGGGGATTTGAAGAACTGGCTCAGGCTGTTCCAGAACTTGTTCCCAAAAAGGAGGAAGAAATAATCCTTGATGAACCGGGAGGGAAACTACCCGATGAACCTGAGGAAGCTACTCCCGAACCTCAAGAAGAAACTCCACTTACTGAAGACGAACCTGCTCCCTCCACAACCCAGGAGGATACACGTAAAGACTTTGAAGTGGTGAGGTTCATGGTTGAGGACAGCAAGCTTGAAATTCCAATAAAGCACTTCATCGCATTCATAACAAAAGACGGGTCCGTTGAAGAAAAGCAGGATGAGATCATTATCTCTGGTACAGGCGAGGTAATAGTGGCCTCGGCAGAGCTTGAAGGATCGGTATCTTCAGACATGGGAGAAGGTCAGCTTATGATAGACGAGGGAGACGAAAAGTTGGTGATAAAGGTCAATGCAGACGAAACCATATACTTCAAACCATCCTACCGAATAACATGGATGAAGCTTTAAGGGGGACAGAATGAGGGTTGTTTTCATAGGCACCTCAGAGTTTGGGATCCCGGTGCTTGAAAAACTTGTGGAGAAACATGAGGTCCCTCTGGTGATCAGTCAGCCCGACAGACCCAAAGGCAGGGGAAGAAAACTACTTCCAACTCCCATAAAAGAGTGCGCCCATAAACTCGGTCTAAAGATCATACAGCCCGAAAAGATCATACAGGCATTGGATTATATAAAGGATACCCTGTGTCACGTTTTGGTGGTGGTATCTTACGGACAGCTTATACCACCTGAAATATTAAAGCTGCCTAAGGTGGGACCGTTAAACATCCATCCATCCCTTTTGCCAAAGTACAGAGGAGCCGCTCCGATACAGAGAGCACTGATGAACGGGGAAAAGAAGACAGGAGTCACCATAATGTGGATGAACGAAAGACTGGACGAAGGTGATATTTTCCTCCAAAAAGAGGTGGAGATAGATCCCGAAGAGACTTACGGAGAACTGCACGACAGACTGAGCTGGCTATCGGCCCCCCTATTACTGGAAGCTCTTGACAAAATAGAAACGGGAGAAATTATTAGAATACCTCAAAACCACCAAGAAGCCACCTACGCAAAGCCCATCACCAAAGATGAAACATGGATCAACTGGAAAGACCCAGCCCACAAAGTCCACAAT
>WGAU01000114.1 GCA_015494645.1 Aquificota bacterium | reverse complement strand
GATCTGCTGTGTCCTCAGAGCTATTCTCGCAGAAGTTTCAGTAGGCAGTGCCAGAGCTTCATCCAGTGCATTGGTATGTAGGGATTGAGTGCCACCAAGAACCGCCGCCAATGCCTGTATGGCCACCCTTACCACGTTATTCTCAGGCTGCTGGGCAGTAAGGGTGCTACCCGCCGTCTGTGTATGGAACCTCAACCTCATAGATGCAGGATTCTTGGCCCCAAACCTCTCCTTCATGATCTTTGCCCACATGCGGCGGGCTGCACGGAACTTGGCGATTTCTTCAAGAAAGTTGTTGTGACAGTTAAAGAAAAAGGATAACCTCGGAGCAAACTCATCCACATCAAGCCCTGCCTTTATCGCAGCCTCAACATATGTCATACCGTTGGCTAAAGTAAAAGCTACCTCCTGAACAGCGGTGGATCCTGCTTCCCTGATGTGATAGCCCGATATAGATATAGGATTCCACTTAGGCACTCTATCTTTACAGAAGGCAAATATATCGGTGATGATCTTCAATGAAGGCTCCGGTGGGAAGATGTAGGTACCCCTCGCTATGTACTCTTTTAGCACATCGTTCTGGATGGTTCCCCTCAAAACCTTGGAATCCACCCCCTGCTTCTCAGCCACCGCTATGTACATACACAGCAGTATGGCAGCAGTGGCGTTTATGGTCATGGACGTAGAAACTTTGTCCAGAGGAATTCCATCAAAAAGTATCTCCATGTCTGCAAGGGAATCTATGGCAACACCAACTCTACCCACCTCCCCCGCTGCCATGGGATGATCGGAGTCGTAACCCATCTGGGTGGGAAGATCAAAGGCAACGGAAAGCCCTGTCTGTCCCTGAGAAAGCAGATACTTGTACCTTTTGTTGGATTCCTCGGCAGTTCCGAACCCGGCGTATTGTCTCATGGTCCAGAAACGCCCACGGTACATGGTGGGCTGAACGCCTCTGGTAAAAGGATACTCCCCCGGAAAGCCAAGGTCCTTTTCGTAGTCCAAATCTTCAACATCAGAAGGCAGAAAACACCTCTTAATCTCTATACCGGAAAAGGTTTCAAACCTCTCCTTTCTTTCTGGAGCCTTGGTCACAACCTTGGCAACTGTGGTATCCTCCCAGCGCTTCCTATCTTCAACGAGCTTCTTTGCCGTATCTTTATCGTACACCCTCATGGGATTTACCCCCAACAATTATTATTCTATAACCACAAGAACCGCTCCCGTGTTCACCACATCCCCTTCCTTAACCTTAACCACCTTCACTACTCCGTCCTTAGGCGCCTTAAACTCGTTTTCCATTTTCATGGCTTCAAGAATAACAAGGGGCTGCCCTTTCTTTACCTGATCTCCCTCTGCCACAAACACCCTGGTAACCTTGCCTGTCATGGAGGTCTTTACCTCTCCTTCTGCTATATCATCAGCACCGTGGAGGAGGCGCTCAAGCTTCATCTTCATCTCATCCATAACCTTCAGCTCGTAATGCTCCCCCTCAAGCAGCACCTCGTACATATGATTGTCTTTTTCCTCCACGTCCACTTCGTAACTTCTGTGGTCAGCCAGCACACTGTAGGTACAGCACCCATGCCTTCTCACATCCAAGGACAACTCTCTCAAAAGCACCTCCTCGCTTTCATCCTTATCCTTCTTGATTTCGTATATGGCCACATCGTAAAGGAAGTCCCCCTTTTTCTTCACCTCCACCTTGAACTCTTTATCGCCGCAAATAGCAACATAAGCCATGGTTTACCTCCTACCACCAGCAGGTTCTCATGAGCATCTTTCTGCCAAAGAACTTCCAAGGATCCATACCACCCTCTTTACAAACCCTCTCCGAAGCATACTCCTTCTGATCCTCGGCAATGGCAGCAAGGGCCAAGGCCAACTCAAGGCCCTCCTGAGATCCCCTGCCCAGCTTATCAAGAACACTTTCAACAAAGGTAGTGTCAAAGTCACCGCTAACAAACCTCTCATCGTCCAGAACCACAAGGTGGAAAGGTATGGTCGTCTTTATACCCCTAACCACAAACTCCCTCAGCGCCCTCTTGCTCCTTTCTATAACCTCCTTTCTATCCTTACCCCAAACGATAAGCTTGGCCACTATGGGGTCGTACTCCATGGGAACAACCGCTCCCTCGTAAACACCAGCGTCCACCCTTATTCCGGGACCACCTGGCACCCTGAAACCTGTGATTTTCCCGGGAGCGGGCATGAAGTTGTTGAAGGGGTCCTCGGCGTAGATACGAAACTCCATGGAAGCTCCTTCCATCTTCACATCGTCCTGAGTGTAGGAAAGCTTCTCTCCAGCAGCTATCTTTATCATCTCCTTAACAATATCTATACCCGTCACCATCTCCGTTACAGGGTGCTCCACCTGTAGCCTCGTGTTCACCTCCAAGAAGTAGAAGTTTCTGTCTTTGTCCACTAAAAACTCCACGGTACCCGCACTGTAGTAGCCTGCCGCCTTCGCAACTCTTAGGGCCGCTTCACCCATCCTGCGTCTAAGCTCTTCGTCCATAATCACCGACGGAGTTTCCTCTATCACCTTCTGATGGCGCCTCTGAATGGAACACTCACGCTCTCCCAAGTATATCCCGTTTCCGTATCTATCCACCAGTATCTGCATTTCCACATGTCTCGGATTTTCAATGTACTTCTCTATGTAAAGGGAATCATCCCCAAAGGCTCCCTTGGCCTCGGAACGGGCAAGCCTTACCGCCGACTCCAGCTCTTCCCTGCTCTTAACCAACCTCATTCCCTTACCACCACCGCCAGCTACGGCCTTGAGCATAATGGGAAAGCCTATCTCCTCCGCCTTCTGGAAAATCTCTTCATCGCTTAACGGCTCCAGGGTTCCCGGGATAACGGGAACATCTGCCTTCATGGCTGTCTGTCTCGCAACGGTTTTGCTCCCCATGGCAACGATGGACTCCTTAGGAGGACCTATAAACACAATACCCGCATCCTCACAGGCCTGTGCAAACTCGGCATTTTCAGCAAGAAAACCGTAACCAGGGTGAATAGCCTCCGCACCAGAACGCTTGGCCACATCTATGATCTTATCAATCCTCAGATAACTCTCCCTGGCGGGAGGAGGACCTATGTGATAGGCCTCATCGGCCATCCTCACATGCAACGCATCCCTATCCACATCGGAAAAAACTGCAACGGTCTTTATACCCATCTCTTTGCATGCCCTTATAATCCTTACAGCTATCTCGCTCCTATTTGCCACAAGCACCTTCTCAAACATGATGGCTCCTCCTCGCTATTAAAGGGGTATGTTCCCGTGCTTCTTGGGAGGCATAGTATCCCGCTTCCCAAGGCAGGTCTCAAGAGCCTGTATAAGCCTCATCCTTGTGTACTTGGGCTCTATCACTTCATCAATGTAGCCCATCTGAGCCGCAATGTATGGGTTGGCAAAGGTCTTTCTATACTCAGCTATAAGCCTCTGCCTTTCAGCCTCAGGATCCTCCGCCTCCGCTATCTGCTTCCTGAATATGATGTTCACCGCTCCATCGGGACCCATAACAGCAATCTCGGCTGTGGGCCATGCAAAGTTATAATCAGATCTCACATTCTTAGATCCGAGAACGTCAAAGGCACCACCGTACGCTTTTCTGACAACCACAGTAAGCTTGGGCACCGTAGCTTCACAGTAAGCGTAAAGCAACTTGGCTCCATGCTTGATGATACCTCCGTGCTCCTGAGCAACACCGGGCAAGAAGCCGGGCACATCCTCAAAGGTAACAATGGGAATGTTAAAGGCATCGCAGAACCTAACAAAGCGAGCAGCTTTGACAGAAGCGTTTATATCCAAACAACCTGCAAGATGCATGGGCTGATTAGCCACAATGCCCACCACATGCCCGTTGAGTCTGGCAAAGCCTATAATAATGTTGGGGGCAAAAAGTGGTTGCACCTCAAAGAAGTAGTGGTCATCCACTACCGTCTTAATGATCTCCTTCATGTCGTAGGGCTTGTTGGGATCGTCGGGGACATAGTAATTAAGATCCTCATCCACCCTGTTGGGATCATCGGTGGGTTCCTTATAAGGAGGATCCTCCATGTTATTTGAAGGCAGGAAAGTCATAAGCTCTCTTATAAGAAGCAGGCACTCTTCGTCGTTCTCTGCTATAAAGTGAGCCACTCCCGAAATAGTGTTGTGGGTTAAAGCACCTCCAAGCTCTTCCTTTGTTATCTCTTCATGGGTGGTAGCCTTTATAACATCGGGACCTGTGATGAACATGTAAGAGGTCTTCTTCACCATAAAAATGAAGTCCGTTATGGCCGGAGAGTAAACGGCGCCTCCCGCACACGGACCCATGATGGCAGAAATTTGAGGAACAACCCCCGAAGCGAGGGTATTCCTCAAGAATATATCTGCGTATCCAGCAAGGGAAACCACTCCCTCCTGAATCCTGGCACCACCAGAATCGTTTAAACCAATCACCGGACAACCGTTCTTCATAGCAAGATCCATGATCTTACAGACCTTTTTGGCAAACATTTCAGAAAGAGAACCACCGAAAACGGTAAAATCTTGAGAGAAAACGTAAACGGTTCTTCCGTTTATCTTACCAAAGCCCGTAAC
>WGAU01000113.1 GCA_015494645.1 Aquificota bacterium | reverse complement strand
TATAACAACTTGCCATTATCCAGAAGTCCGTACATCATAAAAGAAAGAATTGGCTGTTGATAGAATGAAAACCTTTGTTACCGAAAAGGGACAAACGACTATACCAGAGTCTAAAATCCATCCATGGAACAGCCAAAGGAGAAAAACTGCTTGAAAAACTTTTGAAAGAACGCCAATCGGACCGTTCTCGTGAGTGAAAAATTTCTATTGGACACTTCAGCTTGGTTTACCTTCATGGAAGATGAAGCAGGGGCAGACGAAATTGAATCTATCCTTACCTCCAATGATATTATAATTCCATTCATCGTCCTGCTTGAAGTCTATTACATATCTTTGCGGGAAAAAGGAAATCGCATAGCCAGTGAAGGTACGCTTTTCTAAAAAGCTTAGAAGCAGAAATCCTTTGGGAAATAGACGAAGCAACCCTAATTACAGCAGGGAAATTCAAAGCATCGCACAAGATTTCCTTGGCAGATGCCTTAATAGCAGCATTTGCCAAGCGCAACAGAGCTACACTTGTACATAAAGACCCAGAATATGAAGCCTTAAAATCTGAAGTACCCCAAATAACCCTTCCCTACAAAAATCTCAACAACTTATAATCTAAACTGCTCTACGATTTTTCTGATCTCCTCCATCTGGAGGGTTATGTCTGCCAAGGCCTTGGCTATCTCCTCAAGACCTATGGCAAGTTCCGTCATACTGCCCTCTATCTCCCTGATGCTGCTAACCCCGTCCTCTATGGCCTGCTTCTGTTCTTCCGCCATATTGGAAAGCATCACCATTCTGTGTTTCAGCTCCTCTGCTCCGCTGATAAGCTCCTTAAGCATCCCTCCTGAGGCAGCTATATTTTCAGCTTGCTCCTCCGCCTTTTTCGCGTAACTCCCTATCATATCAACGAATGTGCCCACCGTATCTCTAATCTTTGCCACCATACTCTCAATCTCTCCTGTGGACTTCATAGTCTTTTCAGCAAGCTTTCTCACTTCATCGGCAACCACCGCAAAGCCCCTTCCATGCTCCCCTGCACGGGCCGCTTCTACGGCGGCGTTCAGCGCTAAAAGATTTGTCTGGCTGGCAATGCTTGCAATTATCTCTATAATCTGAGTTATCTTCTCTGTAGCCTCTGAAACCTTCTCTGCCTCCTCGGTTATCTTTTCCAGCTCCTTCATAGCCTCTTCTCTGTTCCAGCGAACCATCTCCTCAAAGGCCTGAACACCCTTAACAGTGATCTCTTCAGACCTCTCAGCAAAATTGGAAGTCTCCTTCACATGCCCCACCATCTCGGAAACAGAAGCCGCCAGCTCCTCCATGGCCCCTGCTATCCTGCTGAGATTATCCTTAACCGTTTCGGAAACCCTCGTAATCTCCTCCGTGCTGGCACTAACCTGCGTGGTGGAGGAGGCTACGCTGGATATAACCGAGGTCAGCCTCCTCATTATGCTCCTCAACTGCTCCCTCATGCCACCTGCCCTGTGGGTGAGCTCGCCCACCTCGTCCATACTGCTTACCACCACGCTGTGGGTAAGATCCCCTCTTCCCACCCTTTCAAGAACAAGATTGAGCTGCTTCAAAGGCTCCCTTACGCCCTTAAGGGTGAACACCCCTGCAAAAATAAAGATGGCCAAAAATATGCCCAAAAGCAGCACCGATGACGCAACCACTTTCCTAACGATAACCAACACATCCGCCTCTGCCCTTCTCTCCAAAGAACCCACAGGCTCCTCAATGCCTACTATCCATCCCCACGCAGGGTAAAGCTCCGCATACACCACCCTCTCCGAAGGAAAGCGTATAACCTTGTATCTTACACAGCCTGAGCCTTCGCACTCCTTCAGCAACCCCACATCCACAACGGTGCCTTCTTTAGACCTTTTGACATGAGACAAGATCCTGCCTCTTCTGTCAGAAACCCAGACCTCAACCCCCTTTTCTCCCCGAAGCCTTCTCACATACTCCAAAGCCAGCCTTTTTGCCTCTTCTAAGGAAAGCTTTCCACTATCAACAGCCTTACTCAAAAGATCAAAGTTCCCCATCACGGCCTTTGCCAGCGTGCCCATCTTCTTCTCTTCAACGCTCATTATGTATCTGTAAATGCTTCTCCTCATGGTAACATGGGCCGCAGAATAGACCACAATGGCGCTCACAAGGGCAGTGAACACCGTGAGAAGCAGTATTCTCTGCCCTACAGTAATGGCTCTGCCTTTAAATCCGTGCCTTTCCCCTGCGATCCTCCATATCCTGGATATAGCCACAAGGGTGACGGAGTACAGAAAAGAAGAGAATATAAAGGCACCACCCAAAAAGCTCACCACTACCATGTCAAACTCTTTCAGAAAACCCAGCACCCTTGCAGCCACCGTTAAGGCAGCAGCTAAAACCACAGAATAGGCAAAAATACTTAAGAAAAGCAGCTTAGGCATAACCACAGCACCCATATAGGCCTTTTCCTCATCCTCAAGGTGAGACATGGCCCTGTGGAATACCCATACAATAAAGATTGCGCTCACAAGCACAGATGCTAAGCTTATAGGGTGAACCGCCACACGTAACGCTTCAGAAAAGGTTAAAATGTGCGTAAGTCTAACGAAAATAAGCCAAATCAAAAGATCGCAAATCAAAAATAAAAAAGCGGCGAGGTAAAAAGATGCCCCCATAAAGCACCTCCCTCAGGGAACAACCTAAGCAAGCAAACTTAACTTCATCTTCATCAGCTCGGTGAGCTTCTTAACGGCGGACAATCCCACTTGCGTGAGGGTCTGGTAGCTGGTGTACTGAGTTACAGCCTCGGCCATATCCACATCAACCATGCGGGAATAAGATTGAATGGTGTTCTCCCGCTGCACCTGAAGATTTGAAATCCTTGCCCTGTAGGCATTGACTACCGCTCCCAAGTTGCCCCTGTCGGAAGAAACCCTTTTCAATCCTTCATCAAGGACCTTTATGGCGTCCTCCGGATTGTTCACCAGATCCACCTTGTCAAGCCCCAATTTGGAAGAGTCCACATCAAGCAACCTTTGCTCGTTGAACTGGGTGGAATTGGATATCCTGTCCAGCTCCTGTCTCAACTGCTCAAACTCCGCCTGTATCTGTGCCCTATCCTCGTTGGTGAGGGTGGAGTTGGAAGCCTGAACGGCAAGCTCCCTCATCCTCTGCATGATGTCCGTAATGTTTGAAAGCCCTCCTTCCGCCGTCTGAGCCATGTTGATGTAATCCGCAGCGTTGCCCTCAAGCTTGTAAAGCTCGTTTATTATGGCGTTCATCTTCTCGGCAATGGCAGCCGTTGCAGGATTGTCCGCCGCGGAATTTATGGCTCTCCCCGAAGCGATCTTTTTGGCCGTTCTGTTCATCTCCTCCATGTACCTGTTCAAACTGGACAATGGTCCTGTACTATTCACCCTCATAGCCACACCTCCAAAATTAAATGCATAACACCCTAATTTCTTTATCGGCTGTTAGTCAGAAATCTTTAGCCTTTTCAGAGCCTCGGAGAGCTGAGAAAGGGTGAAAGGTTTGAGGAGAAACTCAGAACGGGGGTGTTCTTTCAAAAAGTCCTTCACCTCCATAATCCTGTCGCTGTAACCCGTCATAAACAAAACAAAAAGATCGGTTCTTTTCTCCTTCAACCTCTTTGCCAGATCCAGACCGGACATTTTGGGAAGCACAAGATCTGTTATTAAAAGATCCACTGGTTCCTTCTCAAAAAAAGTCTCTGCCTCAAGAGGATCCCCAAAGGCAAATACCTCAAAGCCAAGCTTTGAAAGCATCTCCTTCAACACATCAAGAAGGGCTATGTTGTCTTCCACCAGAAGAACTCTACCCGTAAACCTATCAAGGGTCTCCTGTGACTCTTCCTCAACCTCCTGTTCTGTGCTCTCATCCTTAGGAAGATAGATGATAAACTTTGTTCCCATACCTTTCTCGCTCACCACATCAATAAACCCGTTCATCTCCATAACGGTCTTGTGCACCTGAGCAAGCCCCAGCCCCGTGCCTTTACCCGGAGCCTTGGTGGTGAAAAAGGGATCAAACACCTTGTCAACTATCTCCTCAGGAATGCCACAGCCCGTATCCTCAACCTCCACAACCACAGCGCTCTCCATACCAAATCTCTCAACCTCCTCTTTGGAAGCGATCCTCAGCCTGAAGGTAAGAGTCCCCCCATCAGGCATGGCGTCTTTGGCATTGGCGGCAAGGTTAAGAAAAGCGTTGTGGAGCCTTGTGGGATCTCCGATAACCGTATAGCCCTTTCTTCCCTCGTCCTCGTAAACAACCCTTATGTTGCTGGGGAAGGTCCTTTCAATTAGCTTGACGATACCCTTTAAAAGCACCCTTAAATCTACAACCTCACCCTTACCAGTCTTTTCCTGACTGAGAAGCAGTATCTGGGATGTAAGGTTTGAGGCATACCTGCACTGTTTAAGAATGGCGTTGAAGAAGTCCCTCTCCTCAGGCTTCGTAGCCATCTCCATGCCCATCTGAGCGTAACCCATGATAATGCTTATGATGTTGTTGAAATCGTGGGCTACCCCTCCTGCCAAGGTGGCGATGGAATCCAGCCTCTCCACCCTCATCCTTATGCGGCTCAAACGCTCCCTCTCTTCTTCCCTCCGCTGCAAGGAAAACACCACGTTTAGTATCTTCTGAAAGACATGGAAAAAGTAGAAATCCTGATTGTCAAACTGCTTCTTGCCCTTCTTTCTCACCACCGCCAACACATACTCCTGCCTTCCATCCACGAATATGGGCGTCACAATAGCCGAGCCAATTTCGGGCACCCTCTTCTCGTAGCCCTCGGGGATCCTATCCTCAGGATACTCGGTAAAAAGCCTTATCCTTTTTTCCTGAGCCACTATCCCCACAAGCCCTTTCTCAAAGGGAACATCGTGCTTCTCTTCAAGGCCCAGCGTGGCCACCGGAGTCACCACCCTCTTCTCCTCCCTGACCCTGCCAAGCCACAGAAAATCGGCATCAAACATGTCTGAGAGGTATTCCAAAAGGGCCTTGTAGCGCTTCTCCCTACCGGTAAGTCTAACCAACACATCCACAAGCTCCTGAAGGTTAGAACGAATCCTCCTCTCCCTATTGAGAAGATCCTCCAGTATCTTCACCCCCAAAAAGGCGGAGACCACAGCCCCTGCCACCTTCAGATTTGCATCAACCCAATCGTCAAAGCCCTTTTTGCCCTTTCTTCTGCCCACACCGATAGCACCCACAAGATGTGTCTCCGGAAGATCAAGGGGAATGCACAGAATTTCACCAACCTTACCGGCAAGGATTCGATCCCCACCGGGGTAATCGGCAAAGCGACCCCTTATAGGCTCCCCCCTCACCATGCAGATCCCAAGGGGAGATTTGCCGGGCTTAGCAGGGGGGATGATAGTACCATCAGAGCTTTTGTAGTTGTAGAAATAGGGGATGTTTTTTTCCGTATCCCAGATGGTTATACACGAGTAATCAACATCCATCATGTCCCTGAAAAACTCCAGAATGCTGTCAATAACATCCCTGAGATTTTTTCCCTTAAGGACTTGTCTAAAGGTATCCCTTGAAAGAAGAGAAAAAACTGTATCTTTTGAAGTTCTTATCTTTTCCATACTTTGCATCACCTACTGCTAATCTTATATCCCCAGAAGCACCTGTCAACCTAAAGGTAGAAAGAGTATTGCAAAAGCCTCTCAAAAGGAGTAAGACACTTTATCAGCCAATACGAATTTTTGGAGAGTAGCCCATGGTGGAAATCAGATTTCACGGAAGAGGCGGACAGGGAGCCGTTACATCCGCAGAGCTTTTGGCAAAGGCCGCCATAAAAGAGGGCAAGTACGCCCAAGCATTTCCAGCCTTTGGAGCAGAAAGAAGAGGAGCACCCGTTCTGGCTTTCACCCGCATATCTGACCAGCCCATTAAGATCCGCATAGGCATATACGAACCGGATATGGTGGTAGTGCTTGACCCCACCCTTCTGAAAACCGTTCCCGTGCTTCAAGGGCTGAAGGAAAACGGCATGGTGGTAATCAACTCCAAAACGGACCCCGAGGAAATGAAAAAGAAGCTTAACTGGAGCGGTCCCGTAGCAACGGTAAACGCCACAGACATCGCCCTTGAAGAGCTGGGGGTACCCATCACCAACGTGGTTATGCTCGGAGCCCTTATAAAGATTCGGCCGGATCTCGCCAAGGCAGAGGATGTGGAGGAGGAAATAGCCGAAAGGTTCCCGAAGATAAAAGACCAAGAAATAAAGGCCTTCAGGAGGGCCTATGAGGAAGTGAGGGTGGCAAAATGAGTGAATTGTTCCCATCTTGGAAGGAACTTAATTTAGCGGCAATAATCTCCCAGCCTGGAAACAGTGTTGAGTACAAAACAGGTGATTGGAAGACCCATTATCCCGTGGTTGACCACGAAAAGTGCATCAAATGTGGAACCTGCTGGTCATTCTGCCCCGAATACGCCTTTGAAGTTGATCAAGAGGGGAGATTTGTCGCCAACAGGGACTACTGCAAGGGTTGCGGCATATGTGCCGAAGAGTGTCCTAAAAAATGCATAACTATGGTTGAAGAAGAGGCGGAGTGATGGCGAAGAGAGTAGGCATTGAGGTAGCAATTGCAATAGCCGAGGCTGCAGCCTTGGCAGAAGTGGAAGTAGTTTCCGCTTACCCCATTACACCACAAACCCACATCGTTGAACACTTAGCAGAGCTTGTGGCAAACGGAGAACTGAACGCCGAGTTTATAACTGTGGAATCGGAACATACAGCCTTAAGCGCAGCCCTCGGAGCATCCCTAACGGGAGCCAGAACTTTTACATCCACCGCTTCTCAAGGACTGGCCCTCATGAACGAAATTGTTTACATAACCAGCAGCATGAGGGCTCCTGTGGTGATGGCCCTTGCCAACAGAGCCCTATCAGCTCCCATAAACATATGGAACGACCACTCCGATGTGATGAACGAAAGGGACACAGGCTGGATCTCCATTTTTGCCAACAACGGTCAGGAAGCGTACGACCTCACCTTTATGGC
>WGAU01000112.1 GCA_015494645.1 Aquificota bacterium | reverse complement strand
TTTACGGGGTGAGCAGAGTTTCGGGGGTGAGTGTGGGAAATTGTCGTCACTGCCATGAGCAACATAAAACGGGCACGGGTCCCTATCCATATCTACTATTTGATGATCCTGTGGGAACCAAGTATTTCTGTATGAACTGTCATACTGAAGGTGGTGTTGAAAACAGGAGTTACAGCTACAGAGCTGGTGGATATACCCTTGATGCGGTTAACGACATTGAAGAACTTTTTTCTTTATTTTCAAAGCATGACCTTGCCTCTGTTTTGAGTTTTGTTGCTTCTCAGTGGAACTACAATACTCAATATTCCTCCCCGTGTGTTGCCTGCCACGATCCCCATTATGCGCAGCGAGACGAAAAGGTGAGTTCTTCTCGTGGTTGGATGTTGAGGTTGCCTTCTAAGCACAGGAGTATTTCTGCCTCAGATAGGCTTTGGGGGGATGAGCTTTCAGAACGTATGTCTTCCTACGCATCGGCGTTTGGTGTGGTTTATCAAGCACCTTACAGGTACGGTTCCAGCACTACTTATGAGCCGGATGGTTCTACCATCACCAACGGTGACAACTTAGTGGATGTTAATACATTCTGTCTTGAATGCCATTCACTTATTGATGTTATAGACTGGTCGTCTTCTGGAGACAAACACGGAATATGTGGTGCCGATGGGGATGCGAGCCTTAAAGCCCCCTACAATAATGCTAATACTGGCATGTATGTGCTTGCCTGTACCGATTGTCATGAGCCTCATGGATCTCCAAATCAGTATCTTATCAGGCCAGAGATAAACGGTGATGTTTTGGGTGTCGTTTTGCAGGATTTTTATCCTGGTACTACGGGAAGTAAAGATATGGGGTACATATGCATGAGATGTCACAAAGATGATTCTGATTATTATGGAAACACATCATATAAAAATAGGTGGGAATATGTTCATCATCTGAATTCGGATCGGCCATATTCAGAGTTTCAGTGTGTATCGTGTCATGGAAGGCCATGGAACACTATTAATTGCGGTAACTGTCATGGACATGGTCAGACTGATAGCAACGGCAATAAGACTTTTTAGCGTTGTTCTGTTGGTTAAGATTTCTCATGCTGGTGGGATAAATGTCTTCTTGAATGTCAGTGGTGAGACTGGTGCGGAACTTGTTTTGGATAAGGTGGTTTTTGAGGGAGATGGCTTAAAGCGTATTTTAAGAGGTCTTGTAGCCAGCAGGGGTAAAAATTTTTCCCAGTTCTTTTTGGGGAGAGTTGATACACAGGGCGAGAGGTTTTCAAAGGTTGTTCTCTTTGTCAAAGAGGTGAGAATCAAAGGTCTAAGTTATCCTCTTTGTGAGAAAAAGGTGGAAATTCCTTTAAGTCTCATAGTGGGTAGAGAGGAAAGCATTTCTGCATTTATAGAGTGGAATGCGGATGTGGGATGGGCAAAAGGGTGTTTTTACCCAAGACTTTCCTTTCATATTCAAAGTGATCCTGTAAGAGAAGAGCTTTTGCTTGTTGCCTGTGAGAATACAGACACTCTCTTTTTTGTGAGAACTGATAGTAACAGAGTAGAGGCTTCCTTCGGGGTTAAAAAGGATCCTATTGATGTTGCAGTTAACTGTGATGGCACTTTGGGCTTTGTCCTTTCTAAAGGGAAGAGGGCTGTTCAGGTGATAAGTTTTGCTCCTCTAAGGACAACAGATCTGTTTTCTTTGCCTTTTGTGGTGGTTCCCAAGGCCATGTCGGTTCTTGGATTGGGAAATCTGGTAGTTGTAGATGGGAAGGCAGGCTATATACTTGTTGTTTCATCAAAGACAGGAGAGGTGCTGGGCAACCTGAGGTTGAGTTTCGGTCTGGAGGATGTAGTGGCTGACGCTGATAAGTTGGCAGTATCTGTTCCTGTTGAGCAGAGGGTTTATGTCTTTGACAATAGTTTGGTGAGGAGGGCTGCTTTCAAGGTCCCTGGAAATCCAACGGCCCTTTGGTTGGATGGCATTTATATGTATGTTACGAACATCACTACAGGAAATGTGGAGGTGTATAAACTGACCTCTGGAGCTCATGTAGCATCGGTATTTTCCGGAGCTGAGCCGATGGATATAGTGGATACAGGAACAAAGGTGTATGTTTCCAATAGAGGGGAAAATACAGTGTCGGTGTTTGATAAAAATCAGTATGTTAGGATTAGAAAGATCTCTCTTGATGGGACTCCATGCGATATGGCCTTTTCCCATGATAAAAAGTGGCTTTATGTGTCCTTGCCTTATGCGGGCAAGGTGGCTGTGGTGGATACGGTAAGGGATAGAGTTGAGGGGTATATAGATGTTGGGTGTAAGATTTCTTCTTTAGAAATTAGATATACCCAGAGAATGGGAGCATGCTGGTAGTTTTGTTGTCGATTATGTTCTTTTTGTCTTACGGATACCTGTGGGCTGGCTGTGATAAGTGTCATGGAAATGCTACCTATACATTTGTTCATGAGCCTTTTTATGAAAGGGATTGTGAAATATGTCACGCCCCCAGTGTTGCTCGTCGCGGGCTGGATGTTGAAAAGCAGGTGGAGTGGGTTGGTGAGTTTGATTGTTATAAAGGAGTTAACTGCGTGAAAGTTGATAAGCTTGATGGAAGGGATGTGGTGGTGAAGATAGGTAATGGTAAGGAGCGCTACGTTCCTTCTCAGTTTATGTCTGATAGGGGTTTCGTTAGAGGTAAAAATGCTCGCCTGTATGTATGTTCGATGGGAAAGGGGGTTTTCTTATCGGTGGGAGTGTGTGTG
The DNA here is from genome assembly GCA_015494645.1 of Aquificota bacterium. Taxonomy (GTDB): domain Bacteria; phylum Thermosulfidibacterota; class Thermosulfidibacteria; order Thermosulfidibacterales; family Thermosulfidibacteraceae; genus Thermosulfidibacter. Next base: position 5,373 of record WGAU01000112.1, on the reverse strand, counting down.
GAAACGGAGATTCCGGCGAGGGTTTATGTGGAGTGTGATAAAGGGTGTTTCCAGTGGACTGAGCTTTATAGAACCTTTACCTTTTTGGAGCTTAATTTTCCTTTGAATAGTAAAAGGAGTAGGTGCAAGTTTGAGATTACCTATGTGGATGGGAGCAAAGAGGTTAAAGAGATGCCTTTGGAGTTTAGGGTGGATGAGCCTTACAGAAAAGCTAAGATGGATGGCTTCAAGATTTTTAAATACAGCAACTTTGTGTGTCTTGAGATTGGAGGCTATGCTACATGCGGGATTGGATTGGTTGAGGTTTCAAGCAGTGAAACCTTTGAGGATAGAGGCCATCCTCCCGTTTCGGTAGGGGTGGAGGCGGGACTTAACAGATGTTTCATTTGCCATCCCAAGGGTATGCTTGGTATTTCTCATCCGGTTGGTGTGGATTATAAAGGAGAAAGGAATCCTACAAAGGCTAAGCTTATAGATGGTAAGGTGGTTTGTGTTTCCTGCCACAGCCCTCACGGGTCAAAACGTAGGTTTATGCTTTGGGATACTCAGGATGTTTTGTGCGTTGACTGTCATGGTTTGAGGTATAGATAACTATTTTTCCTTAGGAACCATTTCGGTAGGGAGTTCGAGGGTTCTTTTGAATATCCCGAAGATGCCTTTTGTTATGGCAGAAGGAGATAAAGGCACCACTGTGGGGTCATTGAGATTACCCGTTATCTTCATTGGAATAGATATGAAGGTACCCGATTCTCCGGTTAAAATTTTGCCCAGTATGGGTATGTGAGATATGATCTTATCCACGGTGGTAAAGGGAGCCGCAAGCACAGTAAGTTCAATCTTTTGTTTTGGTAGATCTATCCTGCCGTAAGGGACGAGCTTCAGGGCGTTGCTGTCCATAAAGGCCTTTTCTATGTGTATTATGCCTTTATTTATCTTTGCCTTGGCAAAGAGCCGGTTGTAGGTGTACCCTTTGGTGCCTATTTGAGGAAGGTTCAGCGTGAGGATGTTGGCGATGCTTAAAGTTTGGAGGATCTTCATGAATAGTGCCAGTTTATAAATTTTGCCTTTGCGGGAGTCCAAAAGCAAGGTGCCGTTTAGATTTTTTATGAGATCTTTCTTTGTTCCGCTGGTGCTGATATTCAAGCTGTACTGGAAGGGACCGTTCAACTGAGGCTTTTCCTTGTGTAAAAGACATTTAAATAGCATGTTGAACTTGTTGAAACCTTTTGAGGAGAGGTTGATTTTTGTATTTTTGTCTTTCCTGCTCAAGCTTCCCCGGATGTTGAAACCGCACACCTGGGCTTTGGCTACGTATAGGTCTAATTCGTGTTTGGAAAGATCAATCCTTGCCGTTGCATTCACATTTCTAAAAGCCCAGTCTTTGATTACTAAGTTGTCAAAGTAGACCTGCACCCTGCCCCTGATGGAAGGCTTTCTTTTTGAGGCCTTTTTTGAGGAGCTTTTCCCTTTGCCTTTTTCTGGCAGAAATTCGTTTATGTTGAGGTAGCTGCCCGTGGCTTTTACGTTAAAGGAAATGCCTTTTGAAAAGTTTAGTTCGCCTTTTATGGAGGCTTCACCGCCAGGATTTATCACAAAAAGCCGTTGGGTGAATATGGTCTGTTTGTAGGCGGAAAGTGTTCCGGTAATTTCACTTGTTTTTACCTTAACTCCACTTAAGGTTAAGGTGCCCTTGAGGTTGGGACGGGAAGTACCATTGTTGAGCTCTGCATCTAAGTTAGCTGTTATTAGTCCTTCCCATGGCAGTGGGAAATTTTTGTCTTCAAGTTTAAAGAGTTGCAGAGTCTGTCCTATATGGAGGTTCCCTTTGGCAGAGAGCTTTATACTGCCGTTTTTTGACAGTTTCAGTAGGAAGGTATCTTTGCCGTTGGATATTGTGAATATCAATTGTGCCTTTGGAGGAGATACTGTCCCTTTTACTTTTAAGGAGAATGGAGTGTTAGGGTTTGTTATGGTTGCGCTTTCAAGGATGATCTTTGTGGGGTTTGATTCCACCGCTAAAGTGGCTTTTAGAAAATCATTTGGGGAGAATATCAAGGGGATTCTTTTCCCAGTGGTTTGTTGGGCAATTCTTTTTAGCTCGTTAAGCTTGTTTGCTTCGATTTTTAGACGGGTTCTTTTGCTCCGGACGAAGTAGATGAGCTGGTCAACGTTTAAAGGAGCACTATTTATAAAAACTTTAGCGTTTTTTATGAGAATCTTTTCGGGGTACATTACCTTGAAAAGTGAACTTTCTACATTGATGGTGAGATTCCTTTTTGGATATATGTAGAGTAAGTTGAGGCAGTTCCCGGTGGCAGTTACAGATGTGAGGCGTCCTTTACTTATAGAAAAACTTGCTTTGCTTACGTGTATGTTCCCGGTTTTTATCCCGTGTTTTCTAACGATATCAAAGACGGATATGTCAGCATTTGCGTTGGCAGAGGTGATCTCTATTTTGCCTTTGTCTATGCTTATTTTCACTCTTTGGGCTTTAAGGGATTTGGATCTTAATCTGCTGGCTGTTAAAAGAATCTTCGTGCCATCAATATTGATGCTTATCTTTCCTGCATTTATGGGAAAGGGAATGAATTCGTCTTTGACCGTGGCGTTGTCTATTTTCCCGTCAACATTGAGATTTAGGTGCTTGCCCTTCAGGTTTAGCGTGAGGTCAGCAGTTAGATTTCCTGAAAGCACCCTGTGCTGGTTTAGTTGCTTAAGCACCTTCTGTGGGATGGGGACCTTTTCAAGGATAGTGTAAACCCTTTTTACTCTGCCTTTTACTGTGGCCTGCACATGTACTTTTACGGGTTTTGGCTTGTAAGTGATGGTTACCTTACACGGACTTGCCCTGAGTCCATCCACTTTTGCAAGGCTAAGGGCTATGTTTGCCTTTTGTTTGGTTAAATTAACCGTGACAAAGGGACTTTCCACTTCTAACTTGGTTTTTGGAACCAAGACCAGCAGATCGGAGAGGGTGGCATTTAAATTAAGTTCTTTTACCCCTTTTTGTATGACGATGTGTAAATCGGCGTTATCAATGTGTGCCCTTTTTACTGATGGGACAACTATACTTTCAAAAGCCTTTATCTTGGCAAACAAGGGGACGATCTCCTTGATCCTCTCAAATTTCCCATGAACCTTTGTAAGTTGAATGAAAAGCTTTTTCTTTTTGGTGTTGTAAGTCAAAAAAGCATTGGTCTTGACGGTATAGCGGTTGATGTTGGGGTTGGACAGTTGGGCTTTTACTATTCCTTCCTTGAGATTGATTTTTAAAAGGACATCTTTGATATCCACAAAGGTATTTTCTTTCAGCAGGGGCAGCTTCGTGTGTATATTGAGTTGGGATAGGATCCTTCCTATATCTTTTGAGTTGGCATTCAGATGGATTATGTTTAATAAGATTTCGCTTTCTCTTCTGCTTATAACTCCTTTGAGGGTAACGTTGCTGGAGGTGATCAGGAAACTACCCTGCTGGCTGCTTGATAAATGGAGCCTTTTTACTCTTATAGGAATTCCTTTTATTTGGATTTCTATTTCTTTGAGACTTATGGACTTGGGTATTGGGAAGGCAGGTTTCCTTTTCTTCTTGTTTTTTGCAGTATTTCGTGCCTTTATTTCTATTTTACCGCTGGATGCTTCAAGGATAAGATTTTCTACAGGCCACAGATCTGTAGCTTTGATATTTTTTATGTAGACATTTAGTTGGTCTTTGTAGGATAAGTGGAGGTTTTTAATCTTTGCTATCTTGTTGACGATACTAACCTCAAGTCGGTCGTACTTCAGGGTAATTCCCTTTTTAGAAAGGAAATTTGAAAGGGATTTTTTGAATATGGGACTGTTTAGGATATAGTTGATTTTCCAAAAGGCTAACAGTAATGTTGCTGTGATTATCGCAGAGATTATTAGAATTATTTTGCTCAGCCTTTTAAGCATTGTTCAAGCGCCCTGTAAACATCCTTTGCATTGATCAGCTTCATGCAGTTGTAATGGGGACAGCATGTGGTGCATCTTTCACAGAAGGGAACAGGGGGACGCACAATGGCACTTTTGGGATAGTGATGTCCCCATCGGCTGGGATTGCATGCCCATCTTGGATCAAAAATTTGCACCAGAGGTTTGTTTAAAGCAGCGGCTATGTGCATGGGGCCTGTATTGTTGCTCACCACTGCATCTGCCAAATAGATTAGGGCAATCAGTTCTCTTAAAGATAGTTCCTTGGGAAATAGCCATTTTTTAAAGATCTCTGTTAGTTCTCTTTCTTGGGGGCCTAACACTACCAGAGGGGAGCCGATATTCTTTTCTATGAGCGAGCAGAGCTTGAAAAAGTTTTCCACAGGCCACCTGATTTCTTTTCCTCCCCCTGGATAAACAAGTATCAAGGGCTTTTTTATCCCTGCAAGCTGCTTCTTGATCTCTTCTACAATTTTGGTATCTGGGTAAACTTTTGGGGGGTAAGCGTAAGGGTCAATCTTCGGGAAAAGCTTTTGGGTTTGTTTGAGATTGTACTGCCATTCTTTCATAAGACACTTGGATCTTCTGAGGAAAACCACTCTGTTGTGCAGGAACTGGTGCCATTTGAATCCGCCTATGCATCTTTCGGGGATTCCGGAAAGGAATATGGCTAAGGAAACTTTGGGCTGGGCAAATAGTATGAGAGCCTTGTCGGCGTTGAGAGCTTTTATTTCTCTCACAAGCTCGCTGGTTGCTTCCTTGCCGCTTATCGTTATGAGAAAGTCAATATAGGGGTTGTTTTCCAAGACGGCTTGAGCGTATTTGCTGCACATGAAAAAGACCTTTTCTTTAGGATAGTTCTTTTTTATCGCCTCTGCCACAGAAGAGGCAAGCACCAAGTCCCCAATCTTATCTGTTCTTACCACCAAGGTGGGCATTTAAAAGTCCCTGTTCACGGAAGCTAAAGAAACCTCTCCTGGTTACTATCACATGGTCAAGTAAGGGGATGCCCAGAATTTCTCCTGCTTTGGTGATCTTTTCGGTTATGGCTAAGTCTTCTTGACTGGGAGTGGTCTCCCCTGAGGGATGATTGTGGACCAAAAAAATTCCGTAGGCACCATCTTCTATAGCGTGGTAGAATATTTCCCTTGGGTGGACTATGGTTCTGTTTATGGTGCCACTGGTTATAATCCTTCTTTTGAGAAACTTGCCCGCTCCATCCACGGTTACCAGTGCTAAGCTTTCTTGGCGCTTTTGAGTGAGGTCAAGGTTTAGGTGGAAAAGCTGCTGGGCGTTTAGGATTCTTATGCCTTCCTTTATCAGGAGTCTCTTGGCCAAAATTAACGATGCAACAATCTGTATGGCTTTGACCGTTCCAACTCCTTCTATAGCTTTAAGGTCTTCTACCTTTACATTTTCTGG
>WGAU01000111.1 GCA_015494645.1 Aquificota bacterium | reverse complement strand
TCCCGATGCCATTCAAGGGGAAGGCCCCATGTATGTGCCTTTAGTATTTCGTAAGAGGGGTGTTCAGGAGCGAATAGATCCTCCGCTCTCCAACACTGAAACTTCAAAATGTCCACGCCTATCTCTGCGCACCTTCTTACGTATTTTAGAGCTTCTTCCAAAGATTCGTTGAAATTGCTTCCAACATCTGCAATGAATTTTACCATGGCTAATCCTCGTAGAAATCGGGGATGTTGAATTCTGCGTTAAGCTGTCCCTCAACCACGGCCAATCTGTTTATTTGGTTGGTCCCTTCGTATATCTGGGTAAGCCTTGCGTCTCTTGCTGCTTTCTCAATCCCATGGCAGTGGAGAAAGCCGTTTTCTTCCATGAGTTTCATGGCCTGGTTGCACACCTCCCATGCCATGTCTGAGCAGAAGACTTTTGCAGCGGATCCGGCGGTTTGAAAGGGGATCTTGTACCTTGCAGCCTGCCATACCATGGCTCTCATAGCCTGTATTTTTATGAGCATATCTGCCAGTTCAAGCTGTACATAGCGGTAACTGACCAGTGGCCTGTCGTTGAGCCTGTGCTTGTGGCAGAATTCAAGACACCTTTCAAAGGCACCTCTTGCTATTCCTAAGGCAATGGCTCCCACCACAGGTCTTGAGTAGTTCAGCACGTTTCTGTTTATAGCCCAGCCTCCCCTTACGGGGCCTATCACTCTGTCTTCCGGGACGAATACATCTTCAAGCACAAGCTCAGTGGCGTCTGCTGCTCTCTGGCCCATCTTCCTTTCGCTTCTTCCCACGCTTAGGCCTTTCATGGACTTGTCCAGAAGAAAACACGTCCAGCTTTCCATGCCTTCTCCTTCTAAAGCTGCAAAGAGGGTAATCCATTTTGCAACCCTTCCGTTGGAAATGAAGACTTTTCTCCCATTCAGAACCCATCCCCCTTTGACCCTCTGAGCCTTACATCCTACCCTTGCCCTTGACGCTCCCAATGTCTCTTCGGCATCGGAGCCGGCTTCAGGCTCTGTGATGGCAAAGGCAGCTATGGCGGGCTCTCCGTTCAGTATCTCCCCGTATATCCTTCTCATCCATTTGAAGGTAGCCTTTGGATCTCCAGAGATGAACAAGGGGGCAATGCCTAAATCATGGGCCAACAGGGCAAGTCCTATACCGGCACATGCGGCGCAGAACTCTTCAGCCTTAAGTATGGGGCCTAAAAGGAAGGATTTGGCCAAGGCAATGGGATTGCCCGTACCGATGGGGTATGGCATGAGTTCGGTTTCAAGACCTTCCCTTGCTGCCTTAAGGAAGATCTCTTTGACATCTATCTGATGGGGATCTGAGTCTGACTTTAAGGCTAAGGGTGCTATGGTTTCCTGAGCAAACTTCCTGTACTTTCTTCTCAGTCTTCTGAATATCCACGGCAGCGTTTTGGTGTCTCTTTCCCACAGATCTATGGCTCGGGCATCGTATAGGAATCTGCCTATCAGATTCAATCTTGCCCTTGCCTCCTGAGGGGAAAGCCCCTTAACCATAGACTTCCTCTTCCAGAAGGATAAGTAGGCGTTTTCCTGTTGGGGGAAGCCCTCTCAAGGTCAGAGCGTCCCTAAGTCTTTCCTCAATACCAAAGTCTTCCATGTAGCCGTATCCTCCAAGCACCTGCATACAGTTGGAGACGGTATTGGCACAGGCTGGCCTTACATGTTCCCAGAGGGATAAAAGATCTGTCATAGGAGTTTCTCTAAGATTTTCCAAGGCCCTTTCCAGTGCCATGGATGATATGCGTATATTTTTTAAAGCCTCGCCAATTAGGATTTTCACAGCGTGGTGCTCTTTTATAACCTTTCCTCCCTGGTATCTTTCCTCGGAGTATCTTTTGGCAATGCTTAGAGCTTTTTCTGCGCTCCCCAAAGCCACTGCACATATCCCAGCTATGTGTATCTTGGTAAAAAGCAGAGCCTTGCTTCTTTCTATCTTTTCCTTTGTTTTTCCTCCTTCTATCCTGATTAGTCTGCACCTTTTCAAGCCCATCCTTGGGACCAGCTCAAAAGCAGTGAAGTCCGTCAGAACTTCCCCTGCTGGCAGATTTATCACATCGTTCTTTCCGTTGAGGTGAACAGCCAACCTTTCCAGAGCTACATAGGTTCCCAATTGGTTGTTGATAGCAACAGAATGTACCATTAGGGCAAAAGATGCGTCTTCTTTCGCCAGCTCCTTCAAAAGAGCGTAGGAAGCGAGGGCGGTTTCCCCGAGGTTTTTCAGACTCCATATGCCGTAGTCCTTGTCAAAGAAGCCTAATTCTTGAACCTTAGCTAAAAGAACCTGAGGGGCTTTTCCTTGGGATACTTCTTTCTCGGCGAAAATCTTGGCTGTGCGGGCAAATGCCTCCACTATATTCATTAGACTCTCGTAAAGTGTATCCTGAAGCTTCCTTCTCTATCTTCTCCTAAGTAGCCTTTCCATGGGCTCACACCCTTTTCTACCACCTCTCCTTTAGGTAAGACGGCAGCTCTATACAGGTAAATTCTTGATGCGAAAGGCTTCTGGGATATTTCGAGCTCCCTTAAGAACTGTGCCACTGGATGCTCTCCCAAGTCTAAAAGGGCGTTGTCAGGCAGAAGGTCCATCATGTAAATGGCCCTTTGCTCTATTGTAGTTTTGATCAGATTTCCGTCCGCAACCGAGTAGGTTATCAGGGGTTTGTTGTCCTTTCTTACGAGTCCCTTCCGGGGGGCTCTAACCGTTAGTATGTGCTGCTGTTTTTCCGAGAGGGTGCATTCAATATATTCTGGAAACACCTTGAAATCCATATCTGCCACGAACTTGGGATATCCCCAGACCTGCCTTCCCGCTTCCTTGGCTACAGTGGTGGTTACGGGCAGATGGGCTACCCACATGCCGAATCCTTTGCAGGAAGATTCTCTAATAAGGGGCAAGACAGGAAGGGGCCTTCTCATGTGCACAACAGGTATAGCGATTCCGAGCTCTCCGTAAGGACCTATGGATGTTTCAACATAGTTGAAGGCAGCGATGACAACTACTGCTTTTTTCTTTGAAAGTAGCACAGGACGTAGGTTTTGGCTTGGCAAAAATTTCCTTACTTTTTCGACACTGGCGGAAAAGAAGAGGGCAAAGGAATCTTCCCTAAAATACAGAATGGGCAGATCAAAGCTTGCCTGTTCAAGTTCAATCTTTTGAAATACCAATCCTTCAAACAAAGGACGCATTTTTATGCCTCAACCACTTTACCTTTTTCGCTTTTTGCACGATAACATGCTCTGTCCAGATGGGCAAGAAATTCTTCTAAAGAGCTTTCCCTGTTGTACTCTTTAACTCCGGCACTTACGCTTACACATGTTTCCGACAGTATCAGCTCAGATAGTTTCATGGCCACTTTCTTTGCACCTTTCAGATCTGTTCCGGGAAGAAACACGATGAACTCATCGCCTCCGTATCTTATGGGAAAGTCCTCTTTCCTCACATTCTCTCTTATTATTTGGCCAACTTTTTTCAGAACGCGATCCCCTTCCACATGGCCTAAAGTGTCGTTTACCTTCTTGAAGTCGTCCAGATCCAGCAGAATGGCGGAGAAGGGGATATTCTTGAGGTTGAACTCTCTTATCTGGCTTTCAAAAAGTTCTTTAAGTATCCTTCTGGAGTAAAGGCCCGTTAAATGATCCCTTTCTGCTATCTTTTTAAGCTTGCTCACAAATCCTTCAACATTTCTGTGGTAGTAGAATCCAATCACCACGATGATAAAGGTTGCAGCTCCCACCTGTATAACTCCGTAGGCTACCTTTGTAATGCCAAGGTGCATGTTTTGCTTTGTGTATGCGTAGAGATAGATAAGGAACATTGTACAGGTACCTAAGATGGTGGTTCTGGCGGAAGCCATTATAGCGAGCACAAAGCCGTATATTACCATCCAGACGCCGATTTCAGGGGTGTTAGCATAGAAGTAGGTGTAGGCTGCTTGAATAGCAGTGTATGTGACAAGGGCTATTCTTCTTGCCCTTTCTATATCCCTTTCAAGCTCTTTAAGGGCTACTAAGAAGCCTGCAAGGATCAGGGCTCTCAAAACAAGTAGCAGTTTGTGTTGCAGAATGATGTCAAAGATTGTGAAGCAAAGAACACACAAGATAGCAATCTGCAGTAACTGCTTGATGAAAAGCTTTTTCTGGGGAAGGGATAAGCCTTTCATGTGCTAATATTTAATACAAGTTGCTTAACAAGTTCAAGTTCCTCTTCTTTGGTTTTTACTTCTCCTCTTATTTTGGCTTCAAGGACTTTGCTGAGGATTTTGCCGAATATAGGACCAGGAGTTAGTCCCATCCGTATCAAATCGTCTCCCTTCACCTCTGTTTTGATATCCATCCACTCCATAAGGTAGCGGCCGATCTTTTCCTGGTTCTTTGCCTCAGCCTTTG
>WGAU01000110.1 GCA_015494645.1 Aquificota bacterium | reverse complement strand
GAGGAAAGGAGAAGGAGCAAGGTGATACCGCAGTTTTTGACAGAGAAGGCGGCGTTGAAGCTTGTATTTGCTGTATTGGTGAGGGCATCAATGAGATGGCGTAGGGTGAGGTTTACTGAGAGGGATTTGGAGCATTTGGACAGGCTAAGGAAAGAGCTTGGTTTAGAGGTTGAGGAAGAAAAGGTTGTTGTAGTTTGATGATGTGGTCACTCTTTTTACAGGAAATCGGGTACTTGACCCCATTCGAACTCATATTCTTGACTTCTCATATGAGCTTATGCTAATAAGCTCAATATGGAAAGTTTAGAAAAGATATTCAAAGCTTTAGGATGCGCACCAAGGTTGTGGATTTTGTGGCTTCTCAAACAGCATCCCCTTTGTGTGTGCGAGATCATGGGTATACTTGAGATCACACAGACCAACGCGTCAAGGCATCTTTCATACCTGAAAAGTGCAGGATTGGTTAAGTCGGAAAGGCAGGAACAGTGGGTAATTTACTACTTGAATGAAGACCTTCCACCGCACATAAAGCAAGTTGTAGAATGTGCCACAGAAGCCGTTTCAACCCTTGAAGAAGCCAAGATCTATAAAGAGCGTCTACTAAAGGTGGTAGAAGATAAAAGCTACCGCCTGAAACAAAAGAGGAGGTAAGTCATGGTAGATGAAAAGCTTTTGGAGTTGGGATTTGCATTTCACGGCCACAAGTGTCCTGCAATGCCTTTGGGTTTGAGGGCAGGACTTAAGGCAATGGAAATATTGGGTGTAGAGCATTCAAAAGACAAAGAACTTCATGTTATAGCTGAAACAGGAAAAGGGCACGCCGCAGGATGCTTTTTAGACGGCATAATGGTTGCAACAGGCTGCACATACGGGAAGTCCAATATTGAGAAGAGATACTGGGATAAGATGGCCTTCACCCTCATAGACACCAAAACCAACAGGGCAGTCAGGGTATCTTTAAAGCCTGAGTTTTTTGCGAAAGCCCTTCACTCTCCCTTTGTGGAACGCAGAAAGCAGGGCATCCCTCCACAGGACATACCCTTTGAAGTGTTAAAACCGCTTCTGGACAGGATTTTGAGCATGCCCTATGAAGAGTTCTTGGATGTGAGTGAAGTGTTTGAATATAAGTTTGAAAGAAAGCCCGGTTGCTTCACCGCCGTTCCCTGTGCAATATGTGGAGAGCTGACATTTGAAAAATCCCTGAGGGTTAAAAACGGCAAGCTGGTATGTATCCCCTGCTCTGGATATGAGAAGTAAACGGGAGGCTTAGAATTTGGCTAAAGCCTTGCTCACTATCGCTATATTTTTCGCCATATCCTTTGTTTTCTCCATGCTGGGCATGGGAGGATCACAACTTTACATCCCCATCCTCTACTGGTTCGGAATGAACTTCAAACACGAAGCCATACCTCTGGGACTGCTTCTCAACATTCTAACCTCAAGTTCAGCCGCATATACATATTACAAAAATGGACTGGTAAAGGTAAGATTGGCACTTCCTTTTGCCCTCACCATGGTGGTTTTTGCCCCTATAGGAGCGTACCTTGACTTTAAAGTAAACACCGCTTATGTAATCCTTGTTTTTGCCATCTTTACTTTAGCATCCGCCGCCCTTGTGGCGTCGGGATACAAGCCCCAAAAGAAGGTGGAGAGCAGAAAAGCAGAACTCATTTTGGGAATAACAGCAGGTTCAATTTTGGGTATAATAGTGGGCTTTGCAGGTCGTGGCGGTGGAGCCATGGTGGTTCCTATTCTCTTAATGTCCGGGCTTGAGCCCAAGAACGCCGCCGCCACATCCTCATTTATCGTAACCATAGCAGCCATATCCGGACTTTTGGGGCATCTTCCAAAAGCCCACTTTGATCCGGTGATAACTTTGGGCTGTGCAGTAGCGGTAATAGCAGGCTCCCAGATAGGCTCACGCCTCATGGCAGAAAAGATGAAACCGAAATCTGTGAAATACGTGTTTGCTCTGGTGCTTACAGCGGTGGGTATAATACTTCTTAGAGACGCCATACATCTGCTAAGAGGGTAAGATGAAAAAGGTTATTTTTATCTGCACCGAAAACGCCTGTCGCTCGCAGATGGCAGAAGCCTTGGCAAATCATTTTTTCAAGGACAAGATAAAAGCACTCTCGGCAGGGGTGCATCCCAAAGAAGTGCACCCCCTTGCCATAGAAGCACTGAAAGAACTTGGCGTGGAAACCACAAACCTAAGGAGCAAACACATAGATGAGTTCAAAGACCAAGAATTTGACCTTGCTATAACTCTATGTGATTCCGCCAAAGAAGAATGCCCTTACTTCCCCAACGCCAAAAGGCACTTACACGTTCCTTTCCCCGATCCAGCAAAGGGAACGATTGAAGACTTCAGAAAGGTAAGAGATCTAATTCTACAATGGTTAAGGGATAATCTGAATGCGCTTTAAAACCATTGCTCTTCTGACTATAGGGCTTCAGCTTTTGGTATATACAACGAGTTTCTCCCTTACCTTAGACGAAGCCTTAAGAAGAGCCATCCAGCACAGTCCGAAAATCCTGGCACAAAAATATGAGATGGCAGCATCCCGAAAAGGGTATAAAGCAGAACGAGGGCAGCTCTTGCCCCAGATAAATTTTGAAGCTCAGGCAAGCAGACTAAGTGATCCCCAGTCCATAACTCCTATGAGCAAACCCGGGTCTTTTCCCACCTTCAGCAGAGATATCTACCAATTCAACTTTGGAGCAATCTTTCCCATATACCGGGGAGGAAGATTACACAGAAGAGTGAAGATTGCTGAGCTTATCACAGCTTTACAGAAGGGACTAAAGCAACAAACCACTTTAGATCTTTTTGCAAATGTGAAAAACACATTTTTCCTCGCTCTTTATCTCAAGGAACTGGTATCAGCGAGAGAGAAAACCCTTGAAGCTTTGAAAAAGGAAGAGAAAGACGCAAAACTAAGGCTCAAGGTAGGACGCATCCCACCCCTTGATCTCATGCGCATAGAAACGCAGGTAAAAGCAGAGGAAGCAGCCCTTGTCGCAGCCAGAGAAGCCTTACGCAGGGCAAAAGAGGCTCTTTCCGTGCTAATGGGAGAACCGCCCCAAAGCGACTTTGATGTTGAAGGAAGCCTTGAGGTAGCATCTTTTAAGCCTGAGGAGGTGGACACAGAAAGGGTCCTTTACTGCAGGCCGGATATATTCGCCCAGAGGCAAGCTGTAAAAAAGGCAGAAGAAGAGGTGAAGCTTGCATTCGGAGAACACCTACCCAACATTGATCTATTTGCCAACTATGGAAGAAGGGCTGGCTCAGGGTTCCATCACTCGGAAGAGGTGTGGGAAGCGGGCATAAGGCTCAAACTCAACATATTCAGCGGAGGAACCATCTCTGCAAAGGTTGCGCAAAAAAGAGCAAAACTTCTGGCAGAAATGGAACGATTAAGGAATTTAGAGCTTTATGCAAAAAGAGAGATAACCAACGCCCTATCCCTTATGGCACAGGCAAAAGAAGAGGTAGCCCACCTTGATGCAGCAAGGAAAACAGCAAAGGAAGCCTTTCGTGTGGAAAGCCTCAAATACAGAACCGGTGCAGGCACCGTAACGGACATGCTCCTTGCCCAGGCAGCATGGGCACAGGCAGAGGCGGATTATTTAGAGGCTTTATACAAACTTGCAAGCGCCTTTGTGGAATACCAGCGGGCTACAACCACAATCGCCCGTGGATGGATCAAACTTCCCTGTGAGGAGAAGAATGAATAAGAAGCTGTTTAAGATAGCAATTTTTCTGGCAGTGGCAGTCATCGTCGTGGTAGCTGCCGTTCAAATAGTCAAGAAAAAGAAAAAAGCCCTATCCCAACTTCCAACGCCCAAGATTGTCCCTCTTCCGGTAGAGGTTGCAAAGGTAAAGACGGGAAAACTCTTTGTCACGGAGCATTACCTCGGCAAGGTAGAACCTCTCATCTCGGCAAAGATCAGCTCTAAAGTCTCCGGGTATCTCATTGCTGTAAACAAGTATGAGGGAGATCCTGTCAAAAAGGGGGAGGTGCTTGCAAGAATAGACGATAAACCTATAAGGGAAAGGATAGCATCGTTAAAGGCTCAGATAGAGGCAGCAAAAACGGCCTTTTTAACCAAAAAGCACATCTTTGAAAGGGATCGCATTCTTTACAAAAACAAAGCCATATCAAAGGAAGCTTTTGAGATATCTGAAACGAACTTTAAGGAGGCAAAGGCGCGTCTTGAAACCCTTAAGTCAGAGCTTGCATCGGCAGAAAACGATCTCCTCTATACAGTGATAAAAGCACCCTTTGACGGTGTTGTAACCGCTCGCTTTAAAGACCCAGGGGATCTTGTCGTTCCAGGAGCGCCCATTTTGGAGGTTGAAAAGCCAAGTGCAGGATACAGGATCCTCGTGGGGGTGCCCCAGGCAAAGGCTGCCGTTTTTAAACCGGGTGCCCCGGCAGTTCTCACCGAGGGAAGCAAAAAGTTAAACGCCCGCATATTCAGGGTCTTTCCCGCCGTTGGTGCAGGAGAGCTTGCAACGGTGGAGATAAGACTTACAGAAAGGCCATTTAATCTTCCCTCCGGGTCTAAGATCGGAGTGGATCTGGTAGCTTCAGAGGTAAAGGGAGCAATTGTGCCTTTAAGGGCGCTTCTTGAGAATGTAAACGCCACCTACGTATTTGTTACAGAACCTGCAGGAAACGGCACCGCAAGGATAAAGCCTGTTAAAGTGCATGTTCTTGGTAGGTCCGGCGATAAAGTGGCCGTATCAGGTCCCGTAAGAGGCGGGGATTTGGTGGTAGTTGCCGAGGAATCCACCCTCCTCAAGCTTTACCGGGGAGAGGTGGTGCATTATGAGTTAAGTAAAAGATAAGCATGCAGGGGTGTAAGAAATGATAGTAAAAATCAACGAATCCAACAAAATAACGCTGCCAGAAGAAATCTTAAAAAAACTCCCACCAACAGAGTTTTTTGAAATTTCTCTGGAAGAGGGAGCTATAGTGCTAAGACCTGTAACTGAAGGTTCTTTAAGCTTAGAGGGCATAAGGGAAAAGATGAAAAAGCTCGGAGTAACGGAGGAAACTCTTAAGGAAGCTATTGAATGGGCGAGGAGGTCTAACTAAAAGTTATGAGCTTTGTTGAGCGTTACTT
>WGAU01000109.1 GCA_015494645.1 Aquificota bacterium | reverse complement strand
GATGACATGCATAACACAAATCTCCACCTGCCCTTTCTATAGCCTTGGGCAAAAAAGACCCATGAGGATTGTGGCAACATATGCATACCTTAGCCCCAACTGGCCCATGCACGTACTTAGCTTTACCTATATTGGAATGGCACTTACTGTTGGAACACCCAGCAGGGGTGGGAATTATTCCTTTGAAAACACCCCTTTTCACCCTGTGGCACGTGTTACAGGAAGGTAGCTTTATATATTTGTGAACATAGAAAGCTTTAAATCCCTTAGGTATCTTCTTTCTCCTTTTAGGAGAGTCCACATAGAACACCCTAACCAATACCTTCTCTTTGCCCCCCTTGATCTGTATCTTGTTAAGGCCCTTGGAAAACTCAACCACTGCGTAAAACACACCATTTTTTACAGGCACCATCCTCTTTCCCTTAACCTTCACACCTCTTATCTCCACAAACTTCACGTTCGGCGAGCCCTCAACCTTACCCACCAGCATCATCCTCTTGACCTCTACGTAAACCTTATCCGGGGGCGTTACCACCTTCACAGCGCCGAACGCTTCGGAAAAGAAAAAAGTTACCCACATAAAAACTATCCAGCAAAGCCACCTACCCTTCATCACATCCTCCTAATATTAGAACATTATAATATTGCATTTTTCTAATAAAAACAACGAATTACACACATATATGCTTGTGATATCATTCCCAGCAGAACGATGTCAATAAGAGTTCTAAATTTTCAGAAAGCGACCGGTATGAGAGGCGGGATTTTGTGCAACCTCTTCAGGAGTGCCTTGGGCAACTATATAGCCTCCGGCCTCTCCCCCTTCAGGTCCCAAGTCTATTATGTAATCGGCGTTTTTTATCACATCCAAGTTATGCTCAATAATCACCACCGTGTTGCCCCTATCCACCAAAGCGTGAAGGACCTTTATGAGCTTGTCCACATCGTCCATATGTAGTCCCACAGTAGGCTCATCCAGTATATAAAGGGTACTTCCTGTTGAGCGCTTGGTGAGCTCCTTGGCAAGCTTAATTCTCTGAGCTTCCCCGCCGGAAAGAGTGGTGGCGGGTTGTCCAAGCTTTATATAGCCAAGCCCCACATCAATAAGCAGTTTCAGTTTAGAAGCCAAGGAAGGTATATTTTCAAAAAACTCATACGCCTCCTCAACGGTCATCTCCAGCACATCCGCTATGTTCTTTCCTTTGTAAAGTATCTCCAAGGTCTCCCTGTCGTACCTTCTCCCATTGCACGCATCGCACCTAACATAAACATCCGGTAGAAATAGCATCTCAACTTTTATGTACCCCTCTCCCCTACAATTCTCGCACCTGCCCCCCTTAACATTGAAAGAAAATCTGCCTGGTTTGTACCCTCTGGCCCTCGCCTCAGGAACGCTGGCAAAGAGTTCTCTTATAGTGGTGAAGAATCCCACATAGGTTGCCGGGTTGGACCGCGGAGTTCTTCCTATAGGCGATTGATCAACCATTATCACCCTATCAAAGGCCTGCCAGCCATAAACCTCGCCGTACTCACCCTCAGGAAGCCTATGTCTGTAAACCCTGTTGTAAACCGCAGGGTAAACCACCTCCATAAGAAGGGAGCTCTTCCCTGATCCCGACACTCCCGTTATACAGACGAAGCAACCCACAGGTATGTCCACATCTATATTTTTGAGGTTTCTGTGTCTGACTCCCTTAAAAGAAAGATAACCCCTCAAGGGTTGTCTTCTCTCCCCTCTCTCACATACCCTCAGCCTGCCTGAAAGGTATGCTCCTGTTATAGACTCCTGACAGTCCTTAATTCCCTCAATGGCGCCGGAATAGACAACCTCTCCTCCCCTCTCCCCTGCACCGGGGCCTAAATCCACTATATGATCGGCAGACATGATTACATCCCTGTCATGTTCTACAACTATCACCGTGTTTCCTAAATCCCTCAGACTTTTGAGGTTTTCTATAAGCCTCGCTGTATCTCTCGGATGAAGACCAACAGTGGGTTCATCAAGAACATAGGTAACTCCAGAAAGGGCCGAGCCTATCTGGGTGGCAAGCCTTATACGCTGAGACTCCCCTCCCGACAGGGTAAAAGCCTCCCTGTCCAAGCTTATGTAGCCAAGACCAACTTCTTCCAGAAACTTAAGCCTTCCCACTATCTCCTTCAAAACCCTATCGGCAATCACCGCTTTGGTGCCATCAAGCTTAAGAGAAGAAAAGAAATCCAAAGCCTCCGACACACTCATGCTCACGACCTGGTGTATATTTTTTCCACCAACGAACACCGCCAGGGCCTCATCCTTCAGCCTGCTTCCCCTGCATGCAGAACAGGGCTTTCTAACGAGAAAGTTTTTCACAGCCTCCTCGTCCTCTTCCCGCCTCTCGTTCAGATAGTAAATAAGCCCCCTGTACACGGCCTGAAAGCTTCTTCTTCCTACCCTAACCTCAACAGGGTACCTGTAGCCACAAAGGATCACCTCTTTTTGCCCCTGATTCAGTTTTTTAAAAGGCATATAAAGAGGAATTCCTGTCTCCTTGCACACCGCTTTTAGAAGGGAACTCCAGTAATCTGACTGCCTGAAGGGTATAATAGCCCCTTCCGCTAAAGAAAGGTCCTCCACTATGGCCCTGTTGACGTCTATTTCCTCTCTGAAACCTATTCCTTTACACACGGGACATGCCCCGTAGGGAGAGTTAAAAGAGAAGAGCCTGTGAGATAACTCTCCCACGGTAAAGCCACAGTACGGGCAAGAAAAATGCTCGCTGAATATCTTCTCCCCATCCGGAGTCCAGAGCACCATCAATCCCTCTGAAAGCTTGAGGGATAGCTCCACTGAATCGGCTATCCTGCCCCTTTCCCGTTGAGACACCTTTATCCTGTCCACTACCACCTCTATGGTGTGCTTTCTGTTTTTGTCCAAAGTGATCTTCTCATCCAACCTCTTAATCTCTCCATCCACCCTCACCCTGACAAAACCGTCCCTTCTAAGCCTGTCCAAAAGCTCTCTGTGCTCTCCCTTCCTCCCCACCACCATAGGTGCAAGAATCATGGCTTTGGTACCCTCTGGCAGAGCAAGGATAGCATCAACCATCTCCTGTGGGGTCTGCCCTTTTACAGAGATATTGCAGTTGGGGCATATAACATCCCCCACCTTAGCGAAAAGAATACGAAGGTAATCGTATATTTCGGTAACGGTAGCCACCGTGGATCTGGGATTCTTTGAAACGGTTTTTTGATCTATAGCTATAGAAGGGGTCAAACCGTATATGGCATCCACATCGGGCTTTTCCATAACCTCCAAAAACTGGCGAGCATAACTGGAAAGAGACTCTACATACCTTCTGTAGCCCTCCGCATAGATGGTATCAAAGGCCAAGGAACTTTTACCGGAACCGGAAACCCCCGTTATAACCACCAGACTGTTCTTGGGAATCTCAACGTCTATGTTCTTAAGATTGTGTACACGGGCGCCTTTTACTACTATCTTACTGCTTTCCAAGCTCCTTTGACCTCCTCCAAGCGGCCTCAACAGCATCCATAACTATACCCTTGAATCCTGCCCTTTCAAGGATATGAAGGGCTGCTATAGTGGTGCCGCCAGGAGAGGTCACAGCGTTTATGAGATCCCTTGCAGAATCCCCTTCCTGAGCCAATCTAACCGAACCTTTAAGAGTTTGAAGGGCAAGCTGCCTCGCCACATCTCTGGGCAGTCCAACCCTTACCCCTGCATCCTCAAGGGCTTCTAAAAAGAGAAAAACGTAGGCGGGACCAGAACCTGAAAGCGCAGTAACAGCATCCATATACGCCTCCTGTACTTCAACCACTAATCCCAAAGGATCAAGCAACCTTAGTATATGTTCCTTTTCTTCCTCAGAAAACTCGCCACAGAAAGCCACCGCCAGTGCTCCCTCTCCCACAAGGGCAGGAGTGTTAGGCATGACCCTCACTACTCTGTCAATACCCATAGCCTTCTTTATAGTCTTTGAGTTTACCCCAGCCATGACAGAGACTACTATCTTGGCATCAGGCACAGTACCTATA
>WGAU01000108.1 GCA_015494645.1 Aquificota bacterium | reverse complement strand
TGGATGAGGCCCAGGTGGAATACGCAGTGGTACTGGCGGAAAGGGCACCCAACGTCACAGGAGATACCCCCACGGAAACGGTGATTGAATTCTGCAAGTCAAGCGAAAGGCTTATCCCCTTTGCCAACATAAATCCGCACCTCAGCAACTATCCTTACAAAGACATGTTGAAATATATCCGTATGGGAGCCAAAGGCTTGAAACTCCATCCCGTTCACATGAGATTTGAACTTACAGATAGAAGACTCTACCCCGTTTACTACATCTGTCAGGAAGAAGGGGTCCCTGTTATGATCCATGCCGGCACCTCAATATTCCCTGGATCCAAAGACAAGTACGGCTCACCTCACTACGTAAACGAGATTGCCGAAGACTTTCCGGATCTTGTACTCATCATGAGCCACGGAGGCAGAGGTTTCTGGTATGAAGATGCCCAGTTCATAGTAAGGCATAGAAAAAATGTTTACATTGACATTTCCGGACTCCCTATTAAAAGACTCTTGGACTACTTCCCGAGAATGGAGCAACTGAAGAACAAGTTCCTCTTCGGAACGGACTGGCCTGGATCCTCCATGAAGCATTCCATAGAAGAGTTCATGAAGCTACCTTTAAGTGAAGAGGCCAAAAAGCTAATATTAAGGGAAAACGCCTTGAGAATACTGTCCCCAATCCTTAAAGGTTAATCCATCAGGAGGTGATGATATGAAATATATCAGCACAAGAGGTGGAGTTTCAGGCATCTCTTTCTCCGATGCGGTCATGATGGGACTCGCCACAGATGGAGGACTGCTGCTTCCCCAAGAGATACCAGAGGTTCCCCAAGAAAAATTAAAGGCATGGAAAGACCTTCCCTATAAAGGGTTGGCCCTTGAGGTTATGAGGCTTTTTGCATCTGACATACCAGAAGAGGATTTAGAAAGGCTTATAGAGAAGTCTTACAGCACCTTCACCCATCCAGAGATTGTTCCTCTGGTGAAGGTAGACAGAGTATATATAATGGAGTTATTCCACGGGCCTACTTTGGCCTTTAAAGACGTAGCCCTTCAGTTTCTTGGGAACCTTTTTGAGTACCTACTTTCCAAAAGAAACAAGACCATGAACATCTTAGGGGCCACATCGGGAGATACGGGAAGCGCCGCCATACACGGAGTTAAAGGCAGAAAGAACATGACCATCTTTATTCTGCATCCCCACAAAAGGGTCTCACCCATTCAAGAGCTACAGATGACCACAGTCACAGATCCCAATGTCTTCAATCTATCCATTGAGGGAACCTTTGACGACTGTCAGGCTATTGTGAAAACCATCTTCAACGATCTTGAGTTCAAAGAGAGGTACAGGCTGGGAGCTGTAAACTCCATCAACTGGGCAAGGGTTTTAGCACAGGTGGTCTATTACGTATGGGCGGCCTTGAAGTTTGACCGTCCTGTGAGAATATGCGTTCCCACTGGCAACTTCGGTAACATCTTTGCGGGATACATAGCTAAAAAGATGACAGGACTCATAGAAAGGCTCATCCTCGCCACCAACGAAAACGACATACTCTACCGCTTCCTCTCAAGAGGAGACTACTCCGTGGGTAAAGTGGTGCCTACCATAAGTCCATCCATGGATATTCAGGTGGCAAGCAACTTTGAAAGGTATCTATACTACCTGTACGATGAGGATCCCAAAAAGGTCAAAGAAGCAATGGAAGAGTTTTCAAAGAGTAAGGCACTGAAGTTCAGCGCAGAGGAGGTTGAAAAGGCACAGAAGGACTTCCTTACTGGATCTGCCACTCAGGAGGAGACACTAAAAACCATAAAGGAAATATACGAAAGAACCGGTTACATCCTTGATCCCCACACCGCTGTGGGAGTCAAGGTAGCCCTTGAACACCTTGAAGAAAAAATACCGGTCATCTGCCTTGCCACTGCACACCCGGCCAAGTTCCCGGATGCAGTGAAAAAGGCCATAGGCAAGGAACCTCCCATACCAAAAACCATCAAAGATCTTTTCAATAAGGAAAGGCGCTTCAGCGTGCTTCCAGCCGATACTGAAAGGGTAAAGGAATTTATTGCAAAGCACGCCATAAGCTGATAAGGCTTTGCTCGCCATGTTCAATATTGGAAGCAAGATAGTAATCGTTGACGGCGGCATGGGCACCATGATCCAGTCAAAGGGAATTCCCGTGGAAGGTCCCCCTGAAATGCTGAACATCACCCATCCCGAAGTCATCGCCGAGATACACAGAGCATACGTGGATGCCGGGGCTGAGATCGTAGAAACCAACAGCTTTGGAGCCTCCAGAATCAAGCTTGCGAATTACAATTTGGAAGATAAAGCCTACCTTTTAGCCAAAAAAGCTGCACAGATTGCCAAAAAAGCTGTTCAGGGAAAAGCGCTTGTAGCAGGATCGGTCGGTCCCCTCGGAAAGCTTCTAAAGCCTGTGGGCGATGTTCCTTTTGACGAAGCCTATCAAGCTTTCAGAGAGCAGATCAAAGGGCTAAGAGAAGGCGGAGCAGATCTCATCTTTGTGGAAACCATGTCTGACATAAGGGAAGCAAAGGCGGCCATTTTAGCTGCCAAGGACGAAAGCCTGCCTGTATTTGCCCTCATGACCTTTCAGGAGGATGGACGGACCCTTTTGGGAGTCACACCAGAAGCTGCGGCAGTAGCCCTTGAAGCAATGGGAGTGGAAGCCTTAGGAGCCAACTGCTCCACAGGCCCCGAGAAGATGCTTGAGGTAGCGAGAAAAATGGCCTCTGTCACCGACAAACCCCTGATATTCATGCCCAACGCCGGAATGCCGCAGATGGTGGATGGCAAAACTGTATTTCCCATGAGGCCAGAAAACTTCGCATCTTTTGCCAAGGACTTTGTGGAAGCAGGGGCCTGCATCTTGGGAGGTTGCTGCGGAACCACGCCAGAGCACATAAGGTACCTAAAAAAAGCTCTCAAAAACTCTGTCCCTATCAAAAAGGAGGCTCCCAAAGGGGTAAAGGTATCTGGAAGAGAAACGGTGGTCTTCATAGGCAAGGGACACTACCCTGTAGTGGTAGGAGAAAGGATAAATCCAACGGGCAAAAAAGACTTTCAGGAAGACCTAAAGGAGAAAAAGGCTACATGGGCCATAAAGGCGGCTGTCTCCCAGAAAGAAAAAGGGGCACATATACTGGATGTTAATGTGGGAATGGGAGGAGTCAACGAAAAAGAGATCCTTCCGTTCATAGTAGCCGCCGTTCAAACAGCCACAGGACTTCCCGTGATGATAGACTCCACCAACCCAGAGGCCATTGAGGAAGCCTTGAAAGTGGCCGACGGAAAGCCCGTTATAAACTCCACATCTCTTGAGAAGAAGAAGCTTGAAGCTATCATGCCCCTCGCCAAAAGGTACGGAGCAGCTCTCTTGGTGTTGACCATGGACGAAAGGGGCATACCAGATTCACCGGAAGAGAGGGTAACTTTGGGAGAAAAGGCAAGGGAAAAGGCAAAGGAATACGGCCTTGATCCCAAGGAACTGCTCTTGGACTGCCTTGTAATGGCCGTATCTGCCGATGACAGAGCTGCCCAAACCACCCTGAATGCAGTTAGAATGGCGAAGGAAAAGGGGTTTGCAACGATTCTCGGAGTGAGCAATGTTTCCTTCGGCCTGCCCTCAAGAAGCATTGTTAATGCGGCCTTTCTGTCTGCTGCTCTCTACAACGGACTTGATGCAGCCATAATAAATCCAGAAAACGAAAGGGTTATGGAAGCCTTCTACGCCGGTGCTTTAATATCTGGAAGGGACTTTCAGGCCAAAAGGTTTATAGAGAAGTTCAGCTCCAAAGAAGAAAAAAAGACCGAAAAGAAAGAGATTTACGATCCCAAAAGGGAGTTAAAAGAATGCGTCATAGAAGGAGATGAGGCAAAAGCGGCACAGCTCGTGAAAAAGC
This sequence comes from Aquificota bacterium, assembly GCA_015494645.1. Taxonomy (GTDB): domain Bacteria; phylum Thermosulfidibacterota; class Thermosulfidibacteria; order Thermosulfidibacterales; family Thermosulfidibacteraceae; genus Thermosulfidibacter. The sequence goes on along the minus strand of WGAU01000108.1, from coordinate 5,213 downwards.
TGCTGGAAAGTATGGATCCCATTGAGATCATAAACACCATACTGGTTCCCGCTATGGAAGAAGTGGGCAAAAGATACGAAAAAGGCATCTTCTTTTTGCCGCAGCTCATGGCATCCGCCAAAGCCATGAAGGCAGCCTTCAATGTTATAAAGACTGCATCCAAAGGCAAGCCCCAGAAGGAAAAGGGAACCATAATCTTAGCCACTGTTGAGGGAGACATCCACGATATAGGCAAAAATATCGTGGCAATGATGTTGGAAAACCACGGATACAGGGTAATAGATTTGGGCAAGAATGTTCCCAAGGAACGCATCGTTGAAGAGGCAAAGAAGATCCATCCGGACGCCGTGGGGCTATCAGCCCTCATGACCACCACCATGATGGAGATGAAGAATGTCATCCAAGAGCTAAAAAAGCATGGAATAAAGGTGTTCACCATGGTGGGTGGAGCCGTGGTTACGGAAGAATTCGCCAAAAGCATAGGAGCAGATGCCTACGCCGAAAACGCCGTTGAAGCAGTAAAGATAATGGACAGATGGATGGAAGAAAAAAATGAATAAATTTTCATCAGTTATCGTGGCCCTTGACCTTGACACCGAAAAAGAGGCTCTGGAGGTGATAGAAAAGACCAAGGATTATATAGACATCTACAAGATAGGTCCCGTTCTATTTCTCAAGCACGGACCATCCATAGTGGAGAAAATTCAGAAATTCGGAAAAAAAGTCTTCTTAGACATGAAGCTCCACGATATCCCTAATACAGTGAAAAAGAGCGTGCAGCAGGCATCAAAGATGGGCATTTACATGCTAACCCTGCACCTTTCCGGTGGAGGTTCAATGCTGGAAGCTGCCGTTGAGGGCAGATCAGAAAAGCATCCCCTGCTTCTTGGAGTGAGCGTACTAACCTCCCTTGAAGAAAAGGATCTGCAAGAGATTGGCATTACATCATCCACAGATGAACAGGTGAAAAGACTAACGACTTTGGGAGACAGAGCCGGTATTGACGGTTTCGTTCTTTCCGGAAGGGAGGTTAAGAAGATAAAGGCTCTGTTTCCCCACCGCTTGGCAGTGGTTCCCGGAGTCAGACCCGCAGGAGAAAATAGGGAAGATCAAAAGCGAACAGTAACCCCCAAACAGGCTTTTGAAAGAGGAGCCGATTACATAGTAGTGGGAAGGCCCATTTACCAGGCAAAGGACATTGAAAAGGCTTTAAAAAACCTGTTTAATTAGAAACTGAAGGGAGGGGGTTCATGGCTGGTGAACAGGAAAAGGAACAGTTTTTCAGAGAAGCTGCCGACTACCTCAAAGCACTGGCCCATCCCACAAGATTGCGCATACTTGACTTTTTAATGAAACAAAAAGAAACTTGCGTAAAGTCCCTCTGGGAAGAACTCAACCTTCAGCAGTCCAATGTATCCCAACATTTGGCTCTTTTGAAACAGAGAGGTATCATAGACTCCCGTAAAGAAGGGGTAAAGACCTGCTACTGGATAGTGGATAGCGATGCCATCCTCATCTACAGAATGCTTAAAGAAAAGCTAAAGGATAAAGGAGATAACCAGCAAAGCTAAAGAGCCCAAAAGGCAGATTACAGGTAAAACAGGGTAAGCCCCACTCCATCCCACCTTAAACGCCCAAGAGAACAGAGCAGCGAGCATCAAGCCTACGCTCATGGTGGAAGCCACGAGCCTGTCTCCCAATTTCCTCAACTCCCGATCCCTTATCTCATCCTGAAGCACCTTTACCCTTACCCCCTCTTCCTTGCCCTTCAGGACTGCTTCTGTGAGAAGATTGCTCAGCACAAGCACATTCTCTTTAAACTGTACCGCCTCCATGTAGAACTTCTCCACACCTTCTTTTACATCTCTCAGCCTGTATCCTTTAGCCACAAGCTTTTCCGCATAGGGAGCCACTATCTCTATCACACTTACATCGCTGCAGAGTTGCTTCACCGTGCCATCTACAATGAGCATGGCCCTTCCCAGCATGAGAAATTCACTTGGGAACCTTACCCCGTACCTCATGGAGATCTCTATTATACGGTAAACCACCTCCCCTATATTGATCCTCTTAAGAGACTGGGAAATATACGGCTCCACAAGCCCCATAAGCTCTAACTTGAACCTCCTCTCGTCTATCCTATCCACAAGGCCCATTCTCTTGTACCAGTAAACAATGGCATCGTAATCCCTGAATACTATCCCCATAAAGACATGCTGGGCAAAATCCCTCATCTCTTTGTCCAGAAATCCCACCATTCCAAAGTCAACGAAATGTATCCTGCCCTCAGAGACTATTACATTGGCAGGATGAGGATCCGCATGAAAAATGCCCCCTTCTAAAACCTGCCTCACGAAGGCTATGCCAAGCCTTCTGGCAAGCTCACACCTTTCCTCAAAGGTACCTTCCCATTCCTCCAACTTCACTCCGGGAATATACTCCATCACCAGAACCTTCTTTGTGGTGAGATCCCAGTAGACCTGCGGCACCCCTATACCGTCGCCCATCAAAAGCTTTCTCAGACGTTCCAAATTGGCAGCCTCTATCCTAAAGTCCATCTCCCTTCTTATGGTAAAAGCAAACTCATCCACCAACTGGGGAAGATTGTAAAAGGAAACCCCTTCAAGATGCCTGTGAAGAAGGTTCGCTATACGGACGAGTACCGCGAGATCAAGCTCAACTATCTCCTCTATCCCTGGTCTTCTTACCTTTACTACCACCTCTTCTCCCGAAGAAAGCACTCCCCTATACACCTGAGCTATGGAAGCAGAACCTATGGGCGTCGGATCAATCTCTTTGAAAAGCTTACGCCAGTCCTCTCCCAGCTCCTGGACTATAACAGGTTCCACTTTCTCCCAAGGCTCCGGAGGAAGCTCGTCCCTTAGCTTCATCAGCTCCTTTATCCAATCCTCAGGTAAAAGATCGGCCCTTGTGCTCAAAAGCTGACCAAGCTTAATAAAGGTAGGCCCCAAACTCTCAAGGGCCTTCCTGAAACGAACAGGAGCAGGTTCCTGAGGCTCCCTTCTTCTAAGAAATATTCCCTTGAGCTTGGCCAGAGGTGTTTTGGGAATTACAAAGGTCTCTATACCATAGGAGAGAAAAGTGTTGACAACTTGTCTTAATCTGTTGGCTTCCTTGTACCTGCTGACGATGCCGAAGACGGGGATGCGCATACCGCATACTCACTCAAGAACTGGGAAAGATGCATAACTTCAGCATCAACACCAAAGGACTTAAAGTTATCCCTCAACTGCAACAGGCAACTTGGACAGGTGGTAACCACAAACTCAGGCTCAAGCTCGTAAAACATGGACACCTTCTCCTCAAAGACCGCCTTTGAAACCTCCGGCAGCTTGTATCTGTAAAGACCGGCGCCGCCACAACACTCTCTCTCCTTCGGACTCCTGAGGAGCTCCACTCCCTCAATAGAACCTATAAGCTTTATTAAATGCTCCTCCCTCCCGTGGATTTTGAGGTGGCACGGTATGTGCATACACACCTTTACGGGCCTCTTCGCCTTAAAGGTAACTCCCCTTTCAATCAGTAGCTCAGGCAAAGAAAGGCACCTTAAATCTTCCGAATGATAGTCTATAAAGGTGGAAAGGCAGGAATCGCAAAGAAATACCAACGTCATACCTGCGTATTTTTCCAGATTAAACAAACGCAGACGATGGTACTCAGCCTTGCCGCCGTAAACCCTCGCAGGAAGACCACAGCACTCCTCTCTACCCCAGACAACATTTATTCCACAAGCATCAAGAAGCTTCAGAGCACTACGGGCCACCTCTGGAAGAAGTTGGTCAATCACACAACCTACATAAAGCTGAACCTCTCCCTTCCCTTCACTTCCAGCGGTAAAAGGCGACTCACCATCGTAAATGCCTACCAGCTTAGCCATCTCGGCTGCGGAGGCAAAGACTCTGTTTCTATTGGACATGACCTTAACCGCCGCTCTCTCAACAAGGCTGGGCCTCTCCGCCCTACTTCTTACCTCCTCCACAAGCTCCGATATGGGAATCTCTACTGGACATACCTGATTGCAACTGCCGCAACCGGTGCACAAAGATGCCACCCTGTAAGCCTCTTCAATTCCCTCAGTTATGGCCGTCCATACCGCTCCTATTCCTCCCATATAAACCCTACTGAAAGCCAACCCGCTCAGCACCCGGTAAATGGGACACACGTTCATACAGGCGCCGCATCTAATACACCTTAAGGCATGTGACAGCTTGGGATCGGAAAGGGCCCTTCTCCTTCCGTTGTCCAAGATCACCACGTACCACTTGCGGTCCTTCCACCTGAAGGGCCTTTTAAAGATGCTCACATAGCTGGAGAACCTAAGCCCCACCGAGTTTCTCGGCAAGACCCTTAGAATCCATAGGGCATCCTCCAAGGTCTCCACCACCTTCTCATAGCCTGTGAAGGTGATGTATATATCCGGCATGGTGGCACATAGCCTTCCGTTCCCTTCGTTAGTCATAAGGTAAAAGGCCACCGGATCTTCAGAAACCACGTTGGCACCAGTAAAGCCTGCCTTGGAAGTTAAGAAAAATCGGCGTAAATCTTTCCTAACCTCCTTTGTTATCACATAAGGATCTGGAGGAATTTCCCTTCCAAAGTACTCAGAAAACAGCCTCGCCACCTCTTCCTTTGAATTATGTATAGCAGGCACTATGAGATGGGAGCTCTTTTCTCCCTTGAGCTGTATAATTCTCTCCCCTAAATCGGTCTCCACCACCTCCACACCGTTGGCCTCAAGAAACGGATTAAGACCTACCTCCTCGCTGGTAATGGATTTTCCCTTTATGAGAAGAGAAACTTCATGCTCTTTAAGAATATTCAGTATCTTCTCCCGGGCATCCTGAGCATCCACAGCCTCAACAAATACAACCCCGTCGTCCACAAGCCGAGAGGCAACCCTCAACCAAATCTCATCCGCCCTTTCAAGGGCTCTTTCTTTTATCGTCCTTGTCTTCCTTCTTACCTCGGAGAAATTCCCAAGCTCCGGTATGGTCCTCTCACGCCCCTCGGCAAAGCGCTGAGCCGCTCTCCTCAAAGCCTCCCTTATGGAGGGATTGTCCAGGTACCCTTTAAGATTCACTTTCCCTCCAAAACCACTATAAGCCTTTCCGGTCCATGAACACCTGCCACATGGATGAGCTCTATATCTCCAGTTTTGCTCGGTCCTGTAACCACAGATATATAGCTTCCCT
>WGAU01000107.1 GCA_015494645.1 Aquificota bacterium | reverse complement strand
GTCCATGCCCACCACTTTATCTCCCTGCCTCAATCTAACACCTCTAACACCCCTTGCCGTTCTGCCCATGTCCCTCACTTCCCCCGAAGAAAACACAACCGCCCTGCCCTCTTTAGTGCCGACAATGACCAAGCTATCTCCCTTGACAACGCATACTGAAACCAAATTGTCTTCTTCTTCCAGATTTATGGCGGTTATCCCGTTCCTTCTAACATTGGCAAAAGCCTCAACAGGGGTTTTCTTGATTATGCCTCGCTCCGTCACCATCAAAAAGCTTCCCTCAAAGCCCCTCTCTATATGCGCTATGGCCGCTACTTTCTCTCCTTCCTCTAACTTGATTAGATGCTCTATAGGTTTGCCCCTGGCCTGTCTTGTAGCTTCTGGAACTTCGTAAACTCTAATACCATACGCCTTTCCTTTGTCTGTGAAGACTATGAGAATGTCATGGGTTGACGACACGTACATATGCTCCACAAAGTCGCTTCCTTTCATATTAACTGCCTTCCTACCCCTTCCGCCCCTTCTCTGGCCCCTGTACTCCGAAAGGGGCACCCTTTTTATGTAGCCCCTGTGGGTAACAGTAACCACCACATCTTCTTCCTTAACCATCTCAAGGGGAGAAACATCCTCCACATAGTCGGTAATGGTGGTCTTTCTCTCATCCCCAAAGGCTTCCTTTATCTCCACAAGCTCCTTCTTTATCTCAGAAAGAAGCCTCTCTTCTCGGGTAAGGATATCTTGAAGATCCTTTATAAGAGCCTTTACCTCTTCAAGCTCCTTCTCTACCTTCTCCCTTTCCAAACCTGTAAGGCGCTGTAGTCTCATGTCAAGAATAGCCTGAGCCTGCCTATCGGTAAGACCAAACTTCTCCACGAGGGATTTTTTGGCCTCTGCAGGGGTCTTTGAGGAACGTATGGTCTCTATAACCTCGTCCAGATTGTCAAGGGCAATCTTAATACCTTCCAGTATATGCTCTCTCTCAAGGGCTCTGTCTAAATCGTAGCGGGTTCTTTTTAAGACCACTTCTTTTCTATGCTCTATAAATATCCAAAGGGCCTCCTTGAGGTTGAGCAGTTTAGGCTCGCCATCGTGAATGGCCAAAAGTATAATCCCATAGCCTGTTTCCAACGGAGTAAACTTGAACAGCCTCTTCTTCACATGCTCTGGGTCCTCGCCACTTTTAAGCTCAACGACCACCCTCACCCCTTCACGGTTGGTTTCATCCCTAATGGCACTAATCCCTCCCAGCTTCCCCTCCTCGGCGAGATGGGAAATCTTCTCCACCAGCGATGCCTTGTTAACCTGATAAGGAACCTCAGTGATAACAAGAGCTGCCCTTCTACCCTTCTCCTCAATTTCCACCTTTCCCCTGATCCTGATGTTACCCCTACCAGTCTTGTAAGCTTTAACAAGCTCATCCCTGCCTATAATCTCACCACCTGTGGGAAAGTCAGGACCTTTTACAAACTTTAGAAGCTCCTCAACAGACGCTTCAGGGTGATCAATCAGATAAATCAGAGCATCCACCACCTCTCCCAAATTGTGGGGAGGAATGTTGGTAGCCATTCCCACGGCAATGCCAGACGCACCATTAACCAGAAGGTTTGGAACCTTTGTGGGAAGCACCACCGGCTCCATAAAGGAACCGTCAAAGTTCGGCACAAAATCTACAGTGTCTTTGTCTATATCTTTGAGAAACTCCTCCGCTATCTTAGAAAGGCGAGCCTCGGTGTATCTCATTGCTGCTGGAGGGTCCCCGTCCATGGAACCAAAGTTGCCTTGACCGTCTATAAGGGGATAACGCATGGTAAAGTCCTGAGCCATCCTCACCAAGGCCTCATAAACAGGGGCATCTCCATGGGGATGGTACTTACCCAGAACCTCTCCCACCACCCTGGCACACTTTTTATAGGGTCTGTTGTGGTAAAGGCCAAGCTCGCCCATGGCGTATAGGATTCTCCTCTGAACAGGCTTGAGACCATCCCTTGCATCGGGCAAGGCCCTACCTATGATTACGCTCATGGCGTAATCAAGGTAGGCGCTTTTCATCTCTTCTTCTATGCTAACCGGCTCTACCCTGCCCATTTCCATCTCAAGTTGACGGGCCATTTACTCGCCCCCTATTATCTTGGGAACTCTGAAGAAGCCATCCTTGCTATCGGGTGCGTTGGAAAGAGCCTCCTCCTGAGGAAGGCTTTGACCTACTACATCCTCCCTCATAACCGAAACCATATCCAACACATGGTACGTAGGCTCAACATCACTGATGTCCAGCTCAGAAAGCTTGTTGATGTACTCCAGAATCTTTCCAAGCTGATGTGTAAATTCCTCTACTTTTTCCCGATCAAACTCCAACCTTGCCAACTTGGCTATATAAAGCACCTCTTCTCTACTTATGGCCATGACTCACCCCACCTTTCTCAAATTGGTAGAATAAGGCTTTATCAACTTCACTCCATACTTATAGAACCTCACCTTAACCTTCAAGGAATCCCCAGCTCCTCTGACCTCAATCACCCTCCCCTTTCCAAAATGGGGATGTTCCACAAAATCCCCCTTTGAAAAGGCTTCTGTCTCGATTTTCTCCTCCACCTTTTCAGGAATACTTCTGCTTTCACCTACATAAGTTTTTAAATGCTCAGGAATTTCATCCAGAAACCTTGAAGGTTTCCTCTCCTTAGAAACACCGTATATCCTACGTAATTGCGCCCTGGTCATGTACAACAGCTCTTTGGCTCTGGTCATCCCCACATAGCACAGACGCCTCTCCTCTTCTATGGCCATCTGATCATGTTGGTCCGATCTATAGTGGGGAAGAAGCCCCTCTTCCAAACCAGTGATAAACACCACCGGGAACTCCAGCCCCTTAGAAGAATGAAGGGTCATCAAGGTTACGGAGTTCTCAACGTCCACCTCGTCCACCGAGGTCGCCAAAGCAACCCTATCCAAGAATAGGGAAAGACCATCCTCTGTATCGTCGTAATCGCTGGCCACACTCACAAGCTCTTCCAAATTCTCAAGCCTGCCCTCCGCTTCTCTACTCCCCTCCTGCTCCAACATGTCTCTGTAGCCTGTCTTTTCAATAACCAACTCCACAAGTTCAGAAAGGGACAAAAAAGCCGAGGCGGTGCGAAGCTCCTCAATAAGCTCAACAAAAGAGGCAAGCCTTTTCTTGGGGCTTGGTCCCAGAACGTTTCCCTCAATCATCCTCTTCAAGCCATCCCATAAGGGAAGAGACAAAGCGTTAATATAATCCAGAACCTTAGAAACGGTGACGGGACCTATACCTCTGGAAGGGACATTCACGATCCTCTTAAAAGACAAAACATCGTGAGGATTTTTTATGAGCCTCAGGTATGCAACTATATCCTTTATCTCTTTCCTTTCATAGAACCTCAGTCCCCCCACAACCACATAGGGGATGCCTCTTCTCGTAAGTTCCTCTTCAAAGGCACGGGACTGGGCATTGGTTCTGTAAAAAACAGCGTAGTGGTTATAAGGCCTACCCAACCTTTCTATCTCGGAAGCCACAAAGACAGCCTCATCCCTCTCATCCACAGCCACGTAAACCTTGACAGGTTCTCCTCCCTCTTTGACTGCCCTTAGCCTCTTCTCCTTTCGGGCCAAATTGTTCCTGACCACATGCCAAGCTGCGTCCAATATAGTCTGGGTGCTCCTAAAGTTCTCCTCAAGCCTCACAACTTTAGCATCGGGAAAATCCCTCTCAAAATCCAAGATATTTCTTATATCGGCACCCCTCCAGGAATAAATGCTCTGATCATCATCCCCCACAACACACAGGTTCCTGTGCTTCTCTGAAAGCATTTTAACGATCAAATACTGTATCCTGTTGGTGTCTTGGTACTCATCCACCATCACATGGGTAAAGCGATTATGGAGAAACTCTCTCGTCTGATGATCCTTGCGAAGCAACTCAAGGACGTTGATGAGAAGATCATCAAAGTCCATTAGAGCATTTGTGAAGAGGTAGCGCTGGTATGCTCTGTAAACATCGGCAAAGCCCGGAAAGACATCCTCAACAGCATCGGTAGGCATCATAGCCGATTTTCTCTCGGATATGAGTGAGATTACTCCCTTCGGTGAGTACCTCTTAACATCCAACCCTAAGGAAGACATAACCTCTTTTATCACGCCCAGTTGATCGGTATCGTCTATCACGGTGAAGTCCAAGGGATAGCCTATTCTGTCGGCAAACCTCCTAAGAACCCATAGGCAGAAAGAGTGAAAGGTGGAAAGAAAGGGCACCCCGTAGCCAAAGCTTCTGTGTCCTAAATTAAGAAGCCTGAACACCCTTTCCTTCATTTCGCCAGCTGCCTTGTTGGTAAAGGTGAGGCAGAGAATCCTGTGACCATCAACGCCTGTGGACATCAGATAGGCTGTTCTATGGGTTATCACCTTGGTCTTGCCGCTTCCAGCACCAGCCAAGATTAAAAGGGGACCCTCAGCGGTGGTTACTGCCTCCCTTTGAGAAGGAGTGAGACCTTCAAGTATGGAGTTACTGGACATTCTCTCCCCTTCTCCTCATGGCCTCCCTGTTGTAAGCATCAACGATGCACTTCCTGCTAAGCATTCCTACCACCTTTCCCTGCTCGTTCACCACCGGAAGATGATCAATCCTCTTCTTGCCCACCTTCTCAATAGCAGACGAAAGGCTCTCGTCCTCCTTGACCGTAGGAGCCTCCACCGCAAGATCCCTGGCCAAAAGCAAATTATCCAGCTCCCCCTCGGAAAACATGGCGTTCTTTAATACATGAAAAGGGATAACTCCAACAAGCCTGCCCTCCTTATCCACAACAAAAAAATCCGTATGCCTGGCAAGCCTGCTAAAGTAATCCCTCAACTGCGCCAAGTTCATCCCCTCCCATATCTTATCGTAATCCTGGGTCATGGCGTCCTTGACTTTTAGCTCTTCAAGGATCTCCTTCTCCCTGCCGTGGTGAACCTCTATGCCAATCTTATGAAGAGCATAGGTGTCCAATGTATACGGGAACATCCACTCAGCAAGCATGCTCGCCACAACGCAGGAAAAGAGGGCCGGAAGAATTATGGTGTAGTCCTTGGTCATCTCAAAAAGCAAAAATATAGCCGTCAATGGGGCGTGATACGTGGCAGCTATAAAAGCACCAACCCCAACAGAGGCATAGGCACCAGCCTGGGAAAGGTGCGCCGGCAGTATCATAGCCAAAAGGCCTCCAAAAAAGCCAGCTCCCATGGCGCCGATGAAGAAACCAGGGGCAAAAAGACCTCCCGGATTGCCGGCTCCTATGGTAAAGGCTGTGGCCAGCATCTTGAATATAGCCAAGGCTCCCATGATGTAAAAGGGAATGGACCCTTTAAGAGCTTCCTCAACAAAGGGATAGCCGTTTCCCAAAACCTGAGGGAAAATCACCCCAAGCAATCCCGTGAGAAATGCACCCAAAAGGAGCCTAAAGTAAAAGGGAACGTCCAGAGACTCAAACGTGTCCTCTATCCTGAAGTAAAGCTTGATGAAAACAACTCCTAAAACGCCTATAAAAACACCCAAAAGGGCATAAAGGGGAACCTCTATCCAAGGAGAAACTATGGAAAACTTGGGGATATGAAAGGTAACTTCCCTGCCGTACAGGGCTTCCGTAACCACCACAGCCGTGCCCACGGAAACTACAAGTGGAGGAAAGTGTTCAATATCAAAGTTTCCAAGAAGTACTATCTCCAAAGCAAACATCATCCCAGCAATGGGAGCATCAAAGGCTGCAGCAATTGCGGCACCCGCACCAGCAGCCACCAGCACCCTCATCCGGGAAGGATGGGCACGAATGGTTTGACCTACAAGAGAGCCAATGGCAGCACCCAAAGAGGCAATGGGACCCTCCCTACCGGCAGAGCCACCAGAACCTATAATGATGGGAGGAAGCACTATGTTGAAGGCAATGACCCGCTTCCTTATAAGTCCTCCTCTTTTGATAAGGGCAAGAAGGATGCGGGGAAGACCATACCCCTTAGCGTAGTCCCTGTACTTAACTACAACAATGCCGGCAAGGGCAGAACCCAAAAGGGGCATGAGAAATATTAGAGGATGGCGCTCGCCGTATTCAATTCCTAAGTAAGATCCAATTTCTTTAAAGAAAAGCTCGTAAAAGAATTCTATAGACGTCCTGAAGGCAGCATTACCCAAAGCCGCAAGGATACCTACCGTGGCACCTATGGCTATAAGTGCAAACCTCTCGGCAAGCCTGACGGAAGTTCCCGAAGAAGAACGCCACTTACTCCACTGTAACAGCCTTTGCCAGATTCCTTGGCTGGTCAACATCACACCCCTTCAAAGCAGCAACATGATAGGCGAAAAGCTGCAAGGGCACCACATATACAAAAGGAGTAAGGTACTCCTTGGCCTTAGGTAAGTAAAACACATAATCGCATTTGCCCTCCAGCTCCCTGTTGTCCCTGTCCGTAAAGGCTATAACTACACCAGAACGGGCCTTCACCTCTTCAATATTGCTCTTAACCTTTTCATAAACCTTGTCTTTAGGCGCCAAAACCACCACGGGCATGTTCTCATCTATGAGGGCAATGGGTCCATGCTTCATCTCACCGGCTGCGTATCCCTCAGCGTGAATGTAAGAAATCTCTTTCAACTTGAGAGCACCCTCAAGGGCTATGGGATAGTTCAAGTAGCGTCCCAAATACAGGAAATGTTCCTTCTTCATAAACTTCCTTGCAAGCTCCTTCAACTGTTCGTCCAAGCGCAGGGCCTCATCAATGTAACCAGGTATGTAAACAAGGGGCTCAGCAATCTGGACGATGTCTTCTTTAGTGATGACTCCCCTTGTCATACCCACATAAAGAGAGAGAAGGAATAGCACCACAAGCTGAGTGGTAAAGGCCTTGGTTGAAGCCACCCCTATCTCGGGACCCGCAAGGGTGTAAACAACACTATCCGCTTCCCTTGCAATGGTACTTTCCATAACGTTGCAAACACCGAGAGTGAGACACCCTGCCTCTTTGCAGATTCTCAATGCAGCTAAAGTATCAGCGGTTTCTCCTGATTGGGAGACAAATATGCAAAGCTCCCCCTCCCCAAAGGAAATGTCCCTATACCTAAACTCAGAAGCGATATCTGCCTCCACAGGAATCTTTGAGAATCTGTCAAACCAGTACCTTGAAACCAAACAGGCGTGGTAAGAAGTTCCACACGCCACAAGCCTGATTCTTTTTACATCTTTTATCACCTGAGCAAAGTCCTCTTCAAACAGGCCAAAGCTCCCATCATCAGGAGAAAAGAGGGAGGATATAGTATCCGCCACCGCTCTGGGCTGCTCAAATATCTCTTTCTGCATAAAGTGCTTGTATCCAGCCTTCTCGGCAAGAGCAGGACTCCAGCTTATGAATTTAGGCTCCTTTTTAGCCTTTACTCTGCCCCCTCCCTGATATATCTCGTATCCCCTCTCTGTCATTAGGGCACACTCGCCATCTTCCAACGGTATTACTCTGTTTGTATAGGGCAAGAGTGCCGGTATATCCGATGCCACAAAGTACTCTTCTTCTCCCACCCCAAGCACCAAAGGACTATCCTTCCTGTAAGCAACCATCACCCCCGGCTCCTTCTCAGACAGAGCCACTATGGCGTAAGATCCCTCAAGTTCCTCAACGGCTTCCACCACCGCCTCAAACAGGTTCCCTCTGTACTTCTTGCTTATGAGGCAGGCCACCACCTCCGTGTCCGTTTCCGAGTAAAAGTCAATACCTTCAGATTCAAGAGATCTCCTTAGCTCCGCATAGTTCTCAATGATCCCGTTGTGAACTATAACTATGGGACCGCATCTGTGGGGATGGGCGTTTATGTCGTTAGGCTTTCCATGGGTTGCCCAACGGGTATGCCCTATACCAAGGCCACCCTCCAGATCCCTTTCCTTTAAAAGTTCCTCAAGCCTTGCAATCTTTCCTTTGGTCTTTACCACCTCTATCCTTCCATCGGTGAATATAGCCACTCCAGCAGAGTCGTACCCCCTGTACTCCAGACGCTTCAGCGCTTCCAAGATCACTTCCTTCGCTTTCTTAGGGCCCAAATAACCCACTATTCCACACATGGCTATTCCTCTATGCCGTATTTTTTCTTCTTGAAGTACCTCATACCCTTTCCTTCAAACACCCTGAGAGGTGCCCTTGTAAGGGCCAGTGAATCTGGAGGTATATCCTTAGTTATGGTGGATCCAGCTCCAACTAATGACCCTCTACCTACCTTTACAGGAGCAACCAACTGCGTATCACTGCCAATGAACACTCCATCTTCAATAACAGTTGGATGCTTTTTTACCCCATCGTAGTTACAGGTTATGGTGCCAGCACCTATGTTAACATCCTTTCCTACTGTAGCATCCCCTATATAGGCTAAATGATTGGCTTTACTGTTCTCCCCTATCACGGATTTTTTCACTTCAACAAAGTTCCCTATACGGGAGCCTTTCTTGAGCACCGTCCCTGGCCTCAAACGGGCAAAAGGGCCTATGGAAACTCCATCCTCCGCCTGCACCTGCTCTAAAACCGAGTGCTCATTAACAATTACCCCATCTCCCAGCTTGGAGTCCTTGATTACACAGAAAGGTTTGATAACACATCCCGAACCCAAAATAGTTTTCCCATGGATGAATACGAATGGGTATATCACTGTGTCCCTGCCGATCTCCACTTCCTCGTCAATGAAGGTGTTCTCAGGAGAAAGTACGGTAATTCCCATATCCATTAGCTGCTCAACCTTCTTCAAAGACATAACCCTATACACCTCCGCAAGCTGCTTTCTACTGTTAACCCCCATACCCTCATGGGGCTTGCCCTCCACAGGAACGAGGCCCATTCCCCTCTCAAACATGAGAGATGCTATGTCGGTGAGGTAAAACTCCCCCTTGCTGTTGTCATCCTTTATAAGAGGAAGAAGCTCCTCAAGGACATCTCTCCTAAAACAATAAACACCTGCATTCACCAAATTTATTCCCTTTTGCTCCGGTGTAGCCTCCGTCTCCTCCACCACCTCAGCCACTTTGCCGTCCTTCAAAATAACCCTGCCATAGCCCGTTGGATCATCAAGCCTGCAGACCAAAACAGCGCCGTATCCACCGGATCTAACCGTCTCCACCACTTTTAGCAAGCTATCCCTTTCCACAAGGGGCATATCTCCAGGAATCACCAACACCAGATCCCCTGAGACCTGATCCATGGCACACATGAGGGCGTGGGCAGTGCCAAGCTGCTCCTTCTGATAGGCAAACTTTACCTTGGGAAACCTCTTTCCCACATAAGACCTGACCTTTTCCGCACCGTGTCCCAAAACAACGATTATTTCTTGACAGAACCCACACTTACCAAGTACACAACCCAAAAGGGTCTTTTCCCCCAAACTATGCAGAACCTTTGGTATGTCTGATTTCATACGGGTGCCCTTACCGGCTGCAAGCACCACACAGGAAACCAAAAGAGCACCTCCTCACAAGTAGCCTTTGCTTTTACACCAGCGAAGGGTTCTACTCAAAGCCTCGTCAAACTCAAAGCGCCTTTTATAGCCGTATCTCTCTATCTTATCGCTGGCCACAACCCAAGCATCTGCTTCTATCTCTTTTAGCTTGTGTTTATCCACAGGAAGCCTCAAAAACCTCCCCAAAAGAGAAACCACTGATTTAACGAGGGATACGTGCCAGTTCCTCAAAGGAAGATACCTGCGTGAAGGTACGTTGAGCATGCGCTGTATCTTCAAAGCAAAGTCCTGCCAGCTAAGCGTGGCATCCTGTATGAGAAAGACCTCCCCATAGGGCCTTACCTCTAAAAGAAAAGCCACAGCTTCAGCAACGTTGCCTGCATAAACTACGCTCAACATCTTTTGAGGCCTCCAATCCAACACCCAACCTGAGGAAAAGATTTTATACACTGTAACAAGCGCCTTATCCCTCTCTCCGAAAATAACAGGAGGCCTCAACACCACCCAGTTAAGTTTAGAAGACCTTACCTCAAGTTCCCCCATGTACTTACTCACACCATAAGGCACTATGGGCGAGACAACCAGATCCTCCTCCGATGCCTCTCCGGGACCGTGCACCGCCAAAGAGCTTATGTAGATTACAGGCCCCTCAAAGCCTATCTCTTCCAAACGCTTAACAAGAAACCTCGTTCCTAAATGATTTATCCTAAAGTACTTCTCCTCCCTTCTGGTAAAGGTAAGACCTGCGTTGTGGATCACCGCATCGTACTCTTCAAAGCTAAAAGAAAACAGAGAAAGCTCATCGGTTATATCCAGCTTTTCCCACGAGATCCCCTTCAACTCTTCCAAGTAGCCTATCCTTCGGGAGGCTCCTACCACCTCATAGCCCTTGGACTTTAACACCTCACAAATATGGGAGCCCAAAAAGCCCGAAGCACCTGTAACTAACACCCTCACCGTTTCCACCCCTCAAAGAACCTTCTCACCACAAAGAGGGTACTTTCCACATCGTCTTCCTTATGAGCATAGGAGACAGCTCCCCCTGCATGGATCATACACACCCCGTTCTGGGCTAAAAACCTGCGAAACTCTTTATCGCGCATCTCCCAATAGGTGTATGTACACACATCCTCCGGGGATCTGAGCGATCTCCCCTCCTCTTTTAAGACATGTACGGCAAACAAAGAACCAAAGCCTGTGGTTACCACAGGTACACCAAACTCCCTGCCTATCTCCTCCACCCCTTTCCTCAGCATTTCTCCCAAAGAGTCTATCTTTGGATAAACTTCCCCTTCCATATCTTTCAGCCTCTCAAGAACGGTGATACCTGCAACCATACTCACCGGATTGCAAGAAAAGGTCCCTCCCCCCACAAGTACCCTTTCCGACTTTTTCCTCTCCCAGGAGCCTAACTCCAGTATCTCCCTCTTTCCTGCAACAGCCCCTATAGGAAACCCTCCGCCTAACACTTTCCCCAGCACCGTTAAGTGCGGGTAAACTCCAACAACCTTCTGATAGCCACCTAACGAAATCCTAAAGCCCGTTATCACCTCGTCAAAGATCAAAATGGCTCCTCTACTTTCCAGCTCTTCCTTTAGATTCAACAGATACTTTCTTGAGGCAGGGATGAAGCCACCTACTCCCACCACAGGCTCAACAATGGCACAGGCCACATCTTCTCCAACCTCATCAATAACCTTGAGGGTCCCCTCCCAATCATTGAAGGGAATGAGCCTCACCTGCTTTTCAACTCCCTCGGGCAAACCCAACGTCTCTTGTTCATCAAAGGGACACGAGACTCCAAAGGAAAGATCGGTGCTGGCACCGTGCCATCCCCCTGCCACTTTAAGCACCACCCTCTTTCCCGTATAGGCTCTGGCCAAACGAACTGCATACATAGCTGCTTCAGTCCCAGAAGAGCAAAACCTTACCTGTTCGGCAGAAGGCACAAGTTCAACCACGAGCTCCGCAAGCTTCACTTCATCCCTGTTTACAAGGCCAAAATGATAGCCCCTCTCCCTTATGCAGGATGAAACTTTTTCCACCACTTCCTCATCCCGGTGCCCCAAAATATGAGCATAATGCCCCATCCAGAAATCTATGTACCTGTTGCCATCCACATCCCACACGTAGGCTCCTCTGGCTCTGTCTACATAAAAAGGGTAAGGAGCAAAGTATCTAAGATTGTGGCATATACCACCGGGAATGACTTTCTTTGCCCGCTCAAAAAGCCTACCGGAAGCTTTAGTCCTTTTCTCGTAAGACATCCTCTATCTCCGAGGGAGAAACTCCTCCCTCCCTTAGGATCTTTACTTTGCCTCCTGCAATTTGAACCACCGTTGATGGCACCCCAATCAGCCTTTCACGGGTGTAAAACACAGCGTCCACCATGTTAAATAAGCGCTCATCCAGCTCCGAAAGCTCTTTAGCTGGAGGCTCTCCTGCAAGATTAGCGCTTGTTCCAACAACGCCACAGCCCAACCTTCCAAGAACCTTCAAAAGCGGTGGAAAATTGGGCATTCTCAATCCAACAGTGCCCTCTTTGGAAACAATCCCTTCAGAAAGACCTTCCTTACACCTAACCACCAAAGTAAGCGCTCCGGGCATGAACCTTTCCCAGAGCTTTACAGCCTCAGGTGTGAACTCACCGTACCTCTGGGCCACCCCAAAGGATCCCACGAGAACCGGAATGGGCTTACCTTTGGGCCTCCTTTTTATCTCAAAAACCCTATCAACTGCCTCCCTGTTCTCAACAGAGGCCAAAAGGCCATACAGGGTATCTGTAGGGAAAATTACCACCCCCCCCGATCTCAAAATCTCAAGGGCAAGATCCAACGCCTTCTCATCAAGCTCTATTGGCCTGGAGCACCTCATCCGCCATGCTCTTCCTGTATTCAACAAGCCTTTCCTTCAACTTCTCATCCTGAAGGGCAAGGATATGAACCGCCATAAGCGCACCGTTAGCAGCAGCGTTCACTGCCACAGTGGCCACGGGTATACCCTTGGGCATCTGAACCATAGAGTACAAAGCATCCACTCCGGAAAGGACGCTCGTGGCTAAAGGCACCCCAACCACAGGCAGAACGGTTAAGGAAGCTATAACACCTGCAAGATGGGCTGCCCATCCTGCTATGGCAACAATGACCTTGCCTCCCCTTTTTTCAAATTCCCTGATGTAATCCCTCAACGCATCGGGAGTCCTGTGGGCAGAGAGGACCTTAAGCTCGTAGGAAACGCCGAAATACTCCAGAACCTTAGCAGCTTCCTCTCCCCATTTTTTGTCCTTAACACTACCCATTATCACTGCAACTTGAGCCATTCTTAGCCTCCTATAAGCTCAGCCTCCCTTCTTATCTCCTCCGCCTTGTCGGTTTTCTCCCATGTAAACTCAGGGAGTTCCCTGCCGAAGTGTCCATACGCAGCAGTCTTTTTGTATATGGGCCTTCTCAGATCCAAGGTTTCAATCATACCTTTGGGTGTAAGATCAAACAGTTTGACAATAATCTCTGCTATCTTAGCATCGGGAATTTTACCCGTTCCTTTGGTATCAACGTAAACCGCCACAGGTTCTGGCACTCCAATGGCATACGCTATCTGAAGCTCGCATATATCTGCTACCCCAGAAGCAACCACATTTTTGGCCACATACCTCGCCATGTAAGAAGCGCTTCTATCAACCTTCGTAGGATCCTTGCCAGAGAAAGCTCCACCACCATGCCTTGCCGCACCACCGTAAGTGTCCACAATAATCTTCCTTCCAGTAAGTCCCGTATCCGCCATGGGACCACCTAAAACAAACCTGCCCGTTGGATTGATGTAGTACTTGACGTACTCCTCGTCTAAATACTCCTTGGGGATCACAGGCTTTATAACATACTCTATGAGATCTTCCCTTAGCTTTCTCAATGTTATATCGGGAGCATGCTGAGCGGAAAGAACTATGGAATGTATCCTGACAGGCTTTCCATCCTCGTACTCAACGGTAACCTGAGATTTGCCGTCGGGACGGAGATAGTCAAGTATATCTTTCTTTCTCACCTCTGCCAGCCTCATGCAAAGCTTATGGGCCAGCATGATGGGAAGGGGCATCAGCTCAGGGGTTTCATTCACCGCAAAGCCAAACATCAACCCCTGATCCCCTGCACCACCAGGGTCTACCCCCATGGCAATATCAGGAGACTGCTCATGGATGGAAGTGATTACTGCACAGGTCTCGTAATCAAAGCCAAACTTGGCTCTGGTATAACCCACATCCCTTATGGTCTCCCTGGCAATGGTGGGAATATCCACATAACATGTAGTGGAAATCTCACCCGCCACCATAACCAAACCAGTAGTCACCAACGTCTCACAGGCAACTCTACCATAGGGATCTTTCTCTATTATGGCGTCCAATATGGCATCAGAAACTTGATCGGCAAGCTTATCAGGATGCCCTTCCGTAACAGATTCAGATGTAAAAAGTCTCTTTCCTTCCATGTAAGGCATGGCCCCACCTCCTTTTTATATCAAAAACTCTCTGTGCTTCCTAAAATAGTTGTAAGCCGATGCAAGGGAGAGTAGCACCCCAACATACAAAAGGGCAATACCTACACTTTTCAAACCGAATATTATCATAGCCACACTTACAGTGTACAAAACCGTCTTTACCTTCCCCCAGTAATCCGCCGGCATAACCACCCCTTTGGATGCAAGCATACATCTTAATCCCATTACCGCAAACTCCCTTGAAAATATCAGCACCGCCAGCCACGAAGGAACATCCCCACACTCTACAAGGGGAGTAACACCACTCAAAAGCAGCACCTTGTCCGCCAATGGGTCGGCAAGCTTGCCAATCTCCGTCTCCTGCCCTCTCTTCCTTGCAAAGTAGCCATCAAGAAGATCCGTGAAAGAGGCAACAACGAAAATCACTCCTCCCAACAGCCTCCAGAATCCAGAGAGGCGCAATAAAAAAACTACTGGAAATGCAGCAGCAATTCGTATAAGAGTTATAACATTGGGAAGGTTTCCCACTTCAGCTCCCTTCTCAACAGATCGGACACGCTCTCTCTCGGCTCCTTTCCCTCAAACAGTATCCTGTATACCTCTTCGGAAATGGGCATCTCAACCTCCATATCCCTCGCCATTTCCACCACTGCCCTAACCGTCTCCACCCCTTCAACCACACCCCTGAAGGAGGAAAGAGCCTCCTTCAGGGTAGCACCCCTTCCAATAGCCAGTCCCAACCTCCTGTTCCTGCTCAGATCCCCGGTACATGTGAGAACCAAATCCCCCATGCCCGCAAGCCCCCAGAAAGTCTCTGCCTTAGCTCCACAGGCAATTCCAAAACGGGCCATTTCAAAAAGCCCCCTGTTTATAAGGGAAGCACGAGCATTATGTCCAAGTCCCAGTCCATCGCTTATACCGGCAGCAATTGCCATAACATTCTTAAGGGCAGAAGCTATCTCCACGCCCACCACATCGGTATGGCTGTACACCCTGAAGTAGTCAGCAGCAAAAACATCCCTAACAAATACGGAAATCTTCGGATCTTCAGATGCAACTACTACGGCCGTGGGTTTCTTCACAGCCACCTCCTTGGCAAAAGAAGGACCGGACAGGACAGCGTACTCGGAACAACCCATATCCTCAAATATTTGAGACACCCTCTCTTTGGTCCTAACTTCCAAGCCCTTGGAAAGATTGACCACCGGCACATTCGGTGAGACAAAATCCTCCCACACAGACCTTATATACTGCACAGGAACAGCATTGACCAAAAAATCCACCCCTCTCAAATCAGAAATCTCCAGGGTAGGTTCAATATTGTTAGAAAGCCTCACACCTGGTAGAAAAAGCTCATTCTCCCTTTTCTCCTTTATACTTACCTCTACCTCCTCTTCCCTGCACCAAAGAAGCACCTCAAGTCCTTTATCGGCCAAAAGATTGGCAACCGCTGTACCCCAGGAGCCAGCCCCTACAACTCCAACCCTCATGACACTTAAGTGCCCATCTCCCAAGAAGAAAGGTATCTCTTTTGCTCATCAGTAAGGGTGTCTATCTCTACGTTCAGACTTTTGAGCTTCAGCAACGCCACCTCTCTGTCCAACTCTTCAGGCACAGGATAAACCTTCCTATCAAGCTCCATTCCCCGCTTAGCCAAAAAGGCAGCGGAAAGGGCCTGATTGGCAAAGCTCATGTCCATAACAGCAGCGGGATGTCCCTCAGCAGCGGCAAGATTGACAAGTCTTCCTTCCCCAAGAAGATAAAGTCGCCTGCCATCGGAAAGCTTGTACTCCCTAACGTTGTCCCTCACCTCCCTTACAGAAACGGCCAGCTCCTCAAGCCCCTTCTTGTCTATTTCAACATCAAAATGTCCGGAGTTTGCCAGTATAGCCCCATCCTTCATCACCTCAAAGTGCTCCTTCCTCAAAACAGCAATATCTCCCGTGACGGTCACGAAGAAATCACCGATCTTAGCCGCCTCGGCTATAGGCATAACCAAAAAGCCATCCATTACCGCTTCAAGAGCCTTAATAGGATCAACCTCACAAACTATAACCTTAGCTCCCATACCTCTGGCTCTCATGGCAACACCTTTACCACACCAGCCATAGCCACACACTACAAAATATGATCCTGCAAGCAACCTGTTGGTGGCTCGCAAAATACCATCAATGGTGCTTTGCCCTGTGCCGTATCTGTTGTCAAAAAGATGCTTGGTATAGGCATCGTTAACAGCTATCACAGGATACTTGAGCCTACCCTCCTTTTCCAAACTCCTAAGTCTTATTACACCTGTGGTAGTCTCCTCCGTTCCACCTATAACATTGGAAACCAACTCATCGGCAAAAGAGGGAGGCGTATTTCCCATCATTGCTTCTGAAACGCAACTCCTGCACCGCCCATGGGGAACAGCCTGAGCCTTGACATTCTCTTCTTCAAGCCCCTTCTTGACAGGCTCAGGTAAGCCTTCAATCTCTCCAGAAGCTATCATATGAAGGGTTGATGTAAGATCCGCTCCGTCATCCATAACTATGTGAGGCCTTCTTCTCAAACACTCCCAAATATGAGAATAGTAAGTCTCCCTATCCTCTCCTCTTATGGCAAAAACAGGGATATCAAAATGCTTCACCAAACTTGCCGCCACGTCATCCTGAGTTGAAAGGGGATTTGAAGCGCACAGATACACCTCTGCCCCGCCTTTCTTCAACGTTATTGCAAGATTGGCCGTCTCTGTGGTCACATGAAGGCACGCTGCTATCCTTATACCCTCAAGGGGCTTATTCTTCTCAAACTTCTCGCCTATAAGCCTTAAAACGGGCATATCCATTCCCGCCCACTCAATCCTGTTCCTACCCTTGTCCGCCAAGGACATGTCCTTCACATGATAGTCCATCCCCAACCTCCCGTGAATTTAATCAAATTTCTTAATCAATGCTACTTCGTCACATTCAGGAAACTTCGGACACCCCATACAGTCCTTCCACACCTTGTGGGGAAGATTCCTTTTATCCACAGGTTCAAATCCACATCTAAGGAAGAATTCCGGTGTCTTAGTCAAGACGAAAACCTCCTTCAACTCCATCTCTTCCGCTTCACCAAGGCAAAACTCCACAAGGCCCCTTCCGATACCCTTTCCTCTAAAACGCTCATCCACCGCAACAGATCTTATCTCAGCAAGCTCCTTGGTAAATATCCTCAAAGCAGCACATCCTACAACACCTTCCTCTGATTCCCAGACGCTGAAATCCCTTATGTTCTCACATATATACGAAATGGTAACGGGAAGAAGCAGCCCCATCTTGGCATACTTGGCTATAAGCCTAAAGATAGCATCAACATCGCTCAGCCTTGCTTTTCTAAGCATACTTAGGTAATTATCCCTTTCATCAAAAGTTTTCCAGAGGTTAACAATGAAAAGGGATCTACTGTCAATAAGGGATCTGACAAAAGAAGAGATCCTTGAGCTGGTAAAAGACGCCGTAACCTTAAAAAAACGCCAGAAAGCCAGCCTTCCTTATTTTCCACTAAAAGGCAAGACCTTAGGTATGCTCTTTGAAAAGCCATCTACAAGAACAAGAGTCTCCTTTGAAGTGGGAATTTATCAGCTCGGAGGAAACGCCGTATTCATGAGCCCCAAAGAAACCCAGCTGGGAAGAGGAGAAACCATTGAAGACACCGCAAGGG
>WGAU01000106.1 GCA_015494645.1 Aquificota bacterium | reverse complement strand
TTTGGAAGCCTTTAAGGAGCCTTTTGCGGTGTTCTCCAGGCTTCCACTGCCGCTGCAACGAGTTTTTGCGAGTTCAAACCGCCTCGCCGGCGGCAGGGCAGCCGACCCATCGCCTGAAGGCTTAGGAAGGACCCGCTACTACTTGATGCTTTCCATAACAGAAGCACATTCACAGGTATTTTTTCTCCAGATACTTTTTGTAGTCTTCCTCGGAAACTCCGCTGTCTTTCAAAAGCCCAGCGAGAAAGGCGGCGTTGGGAGGTAGTTCTTGTTTGCCCACCTGTTTAAGATCCTTCTCAAGAACCTCAACAATAATCTCCTCAATCTTCTTGTTCTTCTTTTTTGCTTTTTCCTCCAGAGCCTTTGCAAGTTTGTCATTAAGCTTTATGGTTAGCCTCATCGCTTAACCCCTCTTGTTTAAGGTCTCCAAACCTTTATTGCCCCAACCTCTCAAAGTCCTTGGTGTTGTAGGTATAGATGGCATCTATACCGTTTGACAGGTAGGTTGCTGCAAGGAAAGCGTCATATATCATTTTACCCTTCACTTGGCTGCCCATCAGGATGCCTTTAAAAGTTTTCAAAGTTTCTTCTCTGGGATGCACCATGGGAAACATTGCCTCAAAGAATGAAGCTGCTTCAAGAGTTTCTGGAAGGGATATTCCCTTCCTGCTCAAAGCCGCCAAAAACTCTGTAATGTTTTGTGGACAGATATAGCTCCTCCCTGCAAGTGCAAGCTTCTCAAGAGCATGTTTGGCTTCATGATAGTAAGGAGATCCTGCGTCAAAGGCATAGATCAGGGAACAGGTGTCAATACCTATCTTCATAGAGCCACTCCCTATCTACCTTATGAAATCCCAGATTCCAGCCCGGATGCTTCCTGAAAGCTTCAATAGCCTTTAAGCGTCTCTCCTCTTCAAGCTGTTTTTCCAACGTTTCCAAAACAAGATCGTCAATCTGCCTCCCTTCCCTTTTCGCTTTTTCCTCAAGCCACTTTGCAAGCCTCTCATCAAGCTCAATGGTGAGCTTCATTGCTGCCCTCCCTCTGGGATTTCACAGGAGCTATCTCATTATATTTCGCTTCTGGGCATAGAAGCAACCCGAATAAGGCGAGGAGGCAAGACCTTTTATTAGCTCCTTCTTGCAGAGATAAGCTCAAGAGGTGCCTTAGCTTTTACCCTCTTAGCAACTTCAGGATCGTACACATCCACTGTGTAGATAAGCCCGTCCTTGAACTCTATAACAAAGCCATCCCCTTCAATGGAATAATCGGGCTTTCCTTTCATGCTTCTGTGTACAACGAAAAGCGTCCCGGTTTCAGGGAACTCTTTAAGCTCATAATCTTCTGGGCTGAGCCTCAATAGCAAATCCATATTCCGCTCCTCTGTCTTGATGCAAGCTTTTTCTCGTCTGTCCTATAAACAGTGATTATCAGACCTTCTTTTTCAACCACGCTGTAAAGAGTATTACCAAGCTAAATGAAGCTGTTCGAAAAATCGCAAGTTACCTCTGAGGAGTAAAAGCAACATAAAAAGCAACCAGAAAATAAAAGTGACCCACAGATACATGTTATACAACGCAAATACCACCAGCCCCATCTTCTGGGTTATCTCCTCCTTTTTCACCCTGAAATGTGAGCCCATTTTAAGCTTTACCGCCCCAAACAGACTCTCAATTAGATACCTGTTCCTTCCAAATTCCTCCCACAAAACCTTGGACCTTTTCCTCAGTAGATGCCTTATCCATCTCCTGAAGGTTTCCTTTACCTTTATGGCAGGTCTTATCTTGAGCTTTCGTAGGCTTTTACTCTCCTAACTTCCAATCCTATGGAAAACCGCAGAGGATATAGATCAAGATAACTAAGGCCTGTGCCATCTGCTATGAGAAATTTAACTTTTCCCTCTCTTGACAGAAGCTTTTGAGCCAACCTCTTGAGGATTTCCTTGATAAGCTTTTTAGGAAGCTTTGATACTCTGTAATGGTAGGTTGAAAGTGCAGGGGCTTTAC
>WGAU01000105.1 GCA_015494645.1 Aquificota bacterium | reverse complement strand
CTTTGTTCAGGGATGTTTGCTTTGTGGATGAACTTGTTGGTGCAAAAGAGCTTTTGAGCATACCCCTAAAAAGGTTTGATGTTGTTGTGGATCTTCAAGGACTTTTGAAAACCGCAGCCATATCTTTGTTCACTGGAAAAAAGCGTTGCGGGTTTGACAGAAAGTATCTTAAAGAACCACTTGCTTCTTTGGCTTACACGGACAGGGTCTCTCCGCAAAAGCTTCATGTGGTTGAGATGATGAGGGAGCTTATCTGTGAATCTTTGTCCATAGAAGATGATGGCGTTTACGACTTCTGCTTGAGGGTGTCTGAGGATGAAAAGGACTGGGCGAGGAGGCGTTTTCCTGAAAAATATGCGGTGCTTCTTCCATCTGCCGCATGGCCTACTAAGGCACTTTCTGTATCTTGGTGTCGGCGATTTGTTGGTATGTGGCTTGCAAGATCGGACGTTCCTCTATTTTTACTCTGCGGGATTGGAGACGAAGGGAGATTGAGGGGCCTTTCCCCATGGTTGCTTTCCAATCTTCCTTTGAGAAAGGCAATGGCTGTCCTTGAAGGGAGCCTTCTTGTGATAGGTCCCGATACGGGACTTTTGCACGTTGCGGCGGCTTTGGGGAAAAGGTGCTTGGGTCTTTATGGCCCGTCTCTTTGGGAAAGAAACGCTCCCTTTGGTGATGCTGAAGTGATAAAATGTTTGTGCCCTTCGGCAGGCTGTTTCAAACGAAGTTGTGATTCTTCCTGCACTTCAACCATACCGGTGGAGCAGGTGATAGATAAAGCTTTGGAGCTTTTAGCCCTCTGAAATATATTAATGCTCAGGAGGGGAAATGTGCTTCAAGAAGAAATAGTTGACGCTATAAGAGAAACAATTGAGCAGGTCCTTAATGGTCTGTCGGTGAAGCCATATAGAATAGTATTGTTTGGTTCCAGATCAAGGGGAGATCACAGGGAAGATAGCGATTGGGATATTTTTGTAGTGTTGGATGATAATGAGGTGGATTATAGAGAAAGGAAGAAAATTTGGTGGCATATTTATGATGGTTTGCATCGTAGGTTTCCCGCTTTTTCTTTTGACATAATTGTGAAGTCAAGAAAGGCTTATGAAAATGAAAAGGATGTGATAAATACCCTTTCTAACGAGGTTTACCAGAACGGAGTAGTCTTGTTGTGAATCGGCAGGATTGGGTTAAGCTTTGGATTATTAAAGCTGAGAATGATATAAAAGCTGCTGAAATTCTTATTGAGCAAGAGAATGCTCCAACTGATGTTGTCTGTTTCCATGCACAGCAGGCTGTTGAGAAGCTCTTAAAAGGTTATCTCACACATCGTAATGTAAAGTTCCCCAAGACTCATGATATATTGGTTCTTCTGAATTTGTGTTCTGAAGTAGATAAAGATTTTGCAAAGTTGGATTACGAATCTCTTGGTAATCTGTCGTTTTATGCCGTTGATGTGAGGTATCCGGATGATTTTTATCAGCCATCTATTGAAGAAGCTCGAGAAGCTTTAGAGCAAGCTATCATATTGAGGCGCTTTATTGCTGAGAAGATAAAAAACTCTGAGTAAGGGGAGGACTATGGAGTTTATTGATCTAAAGAGGCAGTATCGGAGGATAGAAAAGGAAATCGGTGAGGCTATAAGGAGAGTGCTTGAGTCTTCCCGGTTTATTTTGGGGGAGGAGGTTGAGGCCTTTGAGGAAGAAATAGCCCGTTTTGTGGGGGTCCCATACGCTATATCCTGTTCTTCCGGTACAGATGCGCTGTTGCTTGCCCTTATGGCTGTTGGTGTGCATTCTGGGGATGAAGTCATAGTGCCTGCCTTTACATTTTTCGCCACAGCGGAAGTAGTAGCCCTTTTGGGGGCTAAGCCGGTCTTCGTTGATATACTCCCCGATACCTACAACATTGATCCAGAGAAGGTGGAGGAAGCTATAACAAGCCGAACCAAGGCGATTATCGCCGTAAGCCTCTACGGTCAGTGTGCAGACTTTGATGAGCTCTTAGATATAGCAGATAGGAAAGGATTATGGCTTATTGAAGATGCTGCCCAGTCTCTGGGGGCAAAGTATAAGGGTAGGAATTCGTGTAGCATTGCTCATGTTTCTGCCACTTCCTTTTTCCCGGCAAAGCCCTTGGGATGCTACGGTGATGGAGGCTGTGTGTTTACCGCTGATGAGTCTATTGCCTTTAAGATAAAGGCCTTGAGAAACCATGGTCAGGTGGAGAGATACAGGCATAAATTTATAGGTATAAATGGTAGGCTTGACGCCTTGCAGGCGGCTGTGCTGAGGGAGAAACTCAAGATCTTCCCAGAGGAGATTGAACTAAGACAGGTGGTTGCAGGAAGGTACGATGTACTATTGAAGGAGAAGGGGATAGAACCACCGGTTATAAGAAACTACAACTTTTCTGTATATGCCCAGTATACCGTGAAGGTTCCCAACAGGAATGCTGTGTCAAGATACCTGCAAAGGGAAGGAATACCAACAGCAGTTCATTATCCTATTCCTATTCCCTATCAGGAGGCATTTTCCCACTTTGGATATGAGTGGGGAAGCTTTCCAGAAGCTGAAAGGGCATCAAAAGAAGTTTTAAGCTTGCCCTTCCATCCGTACATAAACATGGAGGAACAGATAAAGGTTGTTGAAGCCCTTGCCGAGGCAGTTGCGTTTTTGGGATGATGAGTCTATAACGATAGTTGACTTGTATTCATTCCTTTATTAGCGGAGGTGGGGCATGCAGGTAACTGTATTGGTAATTGCCGGTTTAGTTCTCTACGTTTTACTGTACTTCCTTTATGGCAGGTACCTTGCAAACAGGGTTGTGGAAGTGAGTGATGAACCTACCCCTGCTGTCAGACTTTACGATGGGGTGGATTTTGTCCCTGCCAACAAGTACGTTTTGTTTGGCCATCACTTTGCTTCCATTGCTGGAGCCGGTCCCATTGTCGGTCCTGCCATAGGTATAGCTTGGGGATGGGTCCCTGCTCTCCTGTGGGTTTGGCTCGGCAACATCTTCATCGGAGCAGTTCATGATTATCTTTCTTTGATGAGCTCTGTCAGGTATGATGGTCACTCCATACAGTGGGTTGCCGGTAGGGTTCTTAAAAAGAGAACAGGCTACATATTTGCGATCTTTATCTTCTTTGTGCTGGTGCTTGTGGTGGCGGCTTTTGGAGCTGTTTTGGGCAAGCTTTTCGTCAAGATTCCAGCGGTTCCCACCTCCTATCTCATCAAGATAGTTGGAGCACTAATACTGGGTGTGCTTCTTTACCGCATGAGAGTGAGCCTCTTTGTAGGCACCATCTTTGCTGCTATTTGGCTTGCCCTATCCATTTGGCTGGGAAAGGCTGTTCCCATTAAGGCTTCCTACCATGTCTGGATGGTAGTCTTCTTTATCTATATTGTGGTTGCCGCTTCTATTCCGGTGCACGTCCTGCTTCAGCCAAGGGACTACATGAACGCTCTTTTGCTTGTGGGTGGGCTTATTCTTGGTGGGTTAGCGGCAATTTTTTCCTTTAAGAGCATGTCTATACCTGCTTTTACATCTTTTACGCCTAAGGTGGTGGCAGGGCAGCCTTCACCCTTCTGGCCTACTGTGGTTCTCATAATAGCTTGTGGTTCTCTATCCGGGTTCCATTCTCTCGTTGCTTCTGGAACCTCTTCCAAGCAGCTTTCCAAGGAGGTTGAGGGTCTGTTTGTGGGTTACGGTTCAATGCTGGCGGAAGGTTTCCTTTCTACCATAGTTGTTGCCTGTATAGGTGCCTACGGTATGACCCTCATTCCTAAAGAGCTTGCTGCCAAGATGGGAGATGCTGCCGGTTTTGCTGCCAACATCTTGGCTGCTGAGAAGAAATTGGGAGGTCCTGCTGGATTCTTCGCAAAGTCCTACGGTGCTACGGTGCACAATGTTTTGGGGCTTCCCCTTCAGTTTATGGTGATCCTTGCTTCCATGTGGGTGGCATCCTTTGCCATGACAACTTTGGATACCACCAACAGGTTGGCAAGGTACACATTTGCTGAGCTTTTGGAACCTTTTGAGGAGAAGTTACCGGGGCTTTATCAGTTCTTTACTAATAGATGGGTGGCTTCTATAGTTCCTGCTGCGCTGGGAATTTTCTTGGCATGGACAGGGGCATGGCATGTGGTCTGGCCGGCTTTCAGCGGTGCCAACCAGATGCTGGCTTCTGTGGCATTGCTTACAGTAGCTGCATGGGTAGTTAAGGTGAGAAAAAGATCTGGTGCCTTGGTCGTTCTTCCCGCTTTCTTCCTGTGGGTTACCGTTTCTGCTGCCCTTATATGGTATGTGATTAAGGCTGTGCCTGTGTTTATAAGCAAGAATCCCATGCAAGGATACATCATTGCTGCTGTTGTTATTATTATGCTGATACTTAACGTGGTGCTTCTCGTGGATTACCTTTCCTCCAAGGGAGAGGAAGTGGAGAGCTATGAACCTAAAGGCACTGCTTAAGGGTATATTAGAAGGGGTCAAGAGCAGAAGTATTGACGTTGTGGAAGAAGAGCTGAAGGAGATGGAGGGAACTTTTGCCCTCCTTCTCCTCGGCTCTCTCATAGGTCTGCCGTCGCCCCCTTCCTTTGTGGGGTTGTCCCTGCTTCCCTATCTTGAAAGGGAACTTACCATTGCCCTTTCAAGGACCAGGTACATTGATGATGGCGCTGCCTTTTGGTTTGAGATAGCGGATATATGAGAAGATTATTTCTCTTTCTCGGTAAGGGTGGTGTTGGAAAGACCACATCTTCCGTGTCTTTATCTTACTTTCTGGCAGATAAAGGCTATAAGGTCTTTCTTTTCTCTGTAGATCCTGCCCATAACCTTTCCGATGTCACGGGAGTGGATCTCGGTAAAAAAAGGAATGTTTACAAGGGCCTTGATGCCCTTGAGGTGGATGTTTCTGGATATGTAGAAAAGTTCTTAAAAGATACTATCCGCAAGATGAAAAAGCTCTACAAGCAGCTTTCCATTGCCGGGATAGATAGTATGATTGATTCCATGAAGCTTTCACCAGGGATGGAGGAGACAGCTGTTCTATACGCCATTCAGGAGCTTGTTGAAATAGAATCGGGTAACTATGATTATCTGGTGGTGGATACCCCTCCTACGGGGTTGACCCTGAGAATACTGGCTTTGCCCAAGCTGAATCTGGACTGGATAAATGTCCTTCGCATGTGGCGGCTGAAGATCCTTAGCCGCAGAAGGATGGTGGCGGGCATAAAGGAGGATGCTTTTGGAAGAGATGTTCCTTTGGAGGAAGCAGAGGATAAGGTTTTGGGGGAACTTGGGGAGCATTCCCGAAAGATGAGGATGATGTGGGATCTTTTCGCAGATCCTGTGAGGTGCAAGAAAATGCTTGTGGTTAATCAGGACAAGCTTTCCGTGGAAGAGGGAAGAAGGATAAAGAATTCGTTGAAGGGATTGGGCATGGATCTATCCTTCGTGATTCTAAATAAATGGAGCACCTCAGAAGCTTTGGATGTTAAGGAAGCATTTGGAGGACTCAGACTTTTTGAAGTTCCTTTCATTTCAGGAAAGTCCCAGCTTGATAGGGAGGATCTTTTAAAGTTGGCTTCTGGCTGGGCACCGGAGGTGCTTTCTTGAGTGTTTCCGGTTGGGCCTTTGCCGCCTTTGTTCTTTTCAGTCTTTTTCTGGTTGCAGGCTTTTACATGGGGGTAAGGAAAAATATCTCCAGAGCGAGGCGTGTGGCCTCCTTGCTGGAGGAGAGCCTGAAGCCTGAAGATCAAACCTACACCTGGCTCGGAGGAGTAATAGGCTTTTATGCAGAGTACAGGATTAAGGGTTTTGATAAGATAACGGCTACATTGAGACTCTCTCCAAGACATGCTGTACTCTGGTATCCCTTTTCGTGGCTTCTGGGAAGAAGGGACAACCTTCAGATGCTTTTCTTTCTGAGCCGCAGGGTTAAGGGAGAGTTTCATATAATCAAGCCATCCCTTTTTGAGCCAAGGATCAGGGGAGAGGGACTTGCAAAAGACACGGTGGATTTTAAAGGAACTTCATGGAAACTTCTTTTCAACGATAGGCGCATGGAAAAGAAGCTTTTTTCCCTTTTGGAACCTGTTCTTCCCTTTTTGAGACATGCCGCTTTGACTCCAGATAAAAATGTTCTGTACCTTAGCTTGAATGTGGAGAATCTTGGTGGTTTTGCAGACTCCTTTCCCGAATTCTTTTCTCGCCTAAAGGGTTGGGGGTGCGTGAGATGAATCTCGTTTTGTTGGGTGCCCTTTTTGTCATGTTTACCACTACTGTGGGATCTTTTCTGGCTCTTTTTTTCAGAAAGCTGCCTGAATGGGGCCTTGATGTGAGCATGGCCTTTAGCGGTGGCATAATGCTGGTGGCGAGCTTTACTTCTCTTATCCTTCCGGCGGTAGATGAGGGAGGAGTTTTTAGAGCTTCCTTGGGTGTGCTTTTGGGTTTTTTCCTCATTATG
>WGAU01000104.1 GCA_015494645.1 Aquificota bacterium | reverse complement strand
GTTTCCGTGGGGGTATCTCCTGTGACGTTGGGTGCCCTTTCCGCCAGTACCACTGCGTATTCCACCTGGGCCTCATCCATATATCTGAGAAGGTTTTCGGGAGTGTAGTTTTCCACCAGCCAAAAATCCTCGGAGTTCATCTTCTCCCACCACTCCTTGACCCACTCCTTCCAGTGGCCCGCTTTGGCGTAGTGAGTGTGTATGTCAATTGCGCCTTCCATTGTGGCTTCCTCCGTGGTAGATTTTGTTTTTGACTTTATCAAATATAGCAGGAGGATGAGTTTATGAAAACGGTGGTGTTGTGTGGTGGTGGAGGGACTCGCCTGTTTCCTCTGTCCAGAGAGAGCTATCCCAAGCAGTTTCTTGAGTTTAAGGGGAAGAGCTTTTTGCAAAGGGCATATAACAGGGCACTCCTCCTCTCATCAGAAAGTGATGTAGCTGTATCTACCAATAAAAAGTACTTCTTCTTGGTGAGACATCAGCTCGGTGAGGGTGTACATCTAATCCTTGAGCCGGCTATGAGGAACACTACAGCAGCTTTTATATATGCAATACGAAAGGCTGAAAAGGATTTGGGGTGGGATGTGGATGATGTGTTTGTGTTCATGCCCACGGATCATCTCATAGAACCTGATGATGCCTTTGCGGAGGATGTGAAAAAAGCAGCCTCCTTTGCTCAGGAGGGTAGAGTGGTTGTCATAGGAATACCTCCCACAGAGCCAAAAACAGGCTTTGGGTACATAAAGGTGGGAAAAGATCTGTCGGGTGCCTATGAAGTGGTGTGTTTTGTGGAAAAGCCCAAAAGAGATGTTGCAAAGAGGATGCTTGAGGAAGGAGGACACTTCTGGAACTCGGGCATCTATATAGCTAAAGGTAGGGTAATTTTGGAGGAACTATCCCGTCTTTCTCCAGAGTTCTCCCCTTTTATAGATATGCCCCTTAAGGAGCTTGAGGATCGCTTTGGGGAAATACCTTCCTTGGCTATTGATTATTCTCTGGCGGAGAGGACGGATAAATTAGTTATGGTGCCTGCAAGCTTTTCATGGAGTGATGTGGGAAGCTGGGATGCCTACTACGAGGTGTCGGACAAGGATGCTTTAGAAAATGTAGTTTCGGGAAGGGAGGGGGTGCTTATTGATACGAGAAGGAGCTTGGTGATTTCTGAGGATGCCATTCCGATTGTTGTCGGCGTTGATGATATTGTGGTGGTTAACACCAAGGATGTGCTTCTTGTGGTGAAAAAGGGTGAGTCCCAGAGGGTCAGGGATGCTGTGGAGCTTTTAAAAAATAAAGGGGTTCCTGAAGCTTCCTTGCACAAGAGGGTTTACAGACCTTGGGGATATTATGAAGAACTGCTTAAAAGTGATCGGTTCAGGGTAAAGAAGGTTCATGTGTACCCCGGAAAGAGGCTCAGTCTTCAGATGCACCATCACCGGTCAGAGCATTGGGTAGTGGTGAAGGGCACCGCCAAGGTGACGGTGGGGGATAAGGAGGTGTTCCTCCACGAGAACGAAAGCGTGTATGTTCCCAAGTCTGTACTTCATAGAATTGAGAATGTGGGCAAGATACCTTTGGAGATTGTGGAGGTGCAGACGGGAGAATATGTGGAAGAGGATGACATAATAAGGGTTGAGGATGACTGGGGCAGAAAAGATTCTTGAAGTGTGTTTGAGGGTGAATAGCGAAGAGGAAGCTATGGCGTTTGTGGATAGGTTCTCTCCCGGCGGTGGATGGGCTGTTGAGGAAAGAGATGGAAGGCTCTTTCTAAGGATGTACTTTGAAGGGCGAACCCCTGCCGACTTGCCCAGTGAAGCCGAGGTGAAGGAGGCACCCAACTGGGAGGATAGGTTCAGAGAGTCCTTTAAGGGAATTGAAGTGGGATCTTTTTTTGTGAGGCCACCTTGGATCGGCAAGAGAGAGGATCTTGTAGATGTGGTGATACATCCCGGATCCGGCTTTGGTACGGGGGATCATCCGAGCACTCAGGGGGTTTTAAAGCTACTTTTAGATGAGGAAAGACTTCCTTCTGAGGTGCTTGATGTGGGTTGTGGATCGGGAATACTTTCCATTGCGTCTTGCAGATTGGGGGCAGGAAAGGCCTTTGCTGTGGACATAGATCCTCTTGCCATTTCAAATGCTAAGGAAAACGTCAGGCTCAATAGTCTTGAGGAGAAGATTTTTCTGGTGGTTGGTTCTGCTTCCTGTGTGGGTAGGAACTTTACACTTGTGATGGCAAATCTTGATTTCTTCACCTTGGTTTACCTTAGGGACACTATGTTTGGCCTTGTGGCGGAGGGTGGCTCTTTGATTATCTCTGGATTTATTGAGGAAGATGAGTCCACCATTGTTGATCTTTACAGAAGTGTGGGGTTTTGTCCTTCCAAGCGGATTGAGCTGAACCGATGGGTAAGTTTACTTTTGAAGAAAACTGGAGTAAAAGCTTAGCTTGATGCTTGCGGAGATTGTTGCCATAGGCAGAGAGCTTCTTACCGGTAAGACTTTAGACACCAATTCCAACTGGATAGCTCAACAGTTGGCTTCCCTGGGCCTGAGGGTGAAGAGAATCGTGATTGTGGACGATGTGGTGGAGGAAATTTCAAAAGAAATTCTCACTTCCATAAAGTACGGAGTGATGCTTGTGATCACTACAGGTGGGCTTGGTCCTACCTTTGATGACAAAACCTTAGAGGCGGTTTCTGTAGCTACGGGGAGGAAGCTTACCCTGAACAGAGATGCCCTGAAGATGGTGGAGGAGGCGTACAAAAGGTTCTATGAAAAGGGCTGGGTGAGCTCGCCTGAGATCACTCCTGAGAGAAAGAAAATGGCCTATCTTCCCGATGGGGCTGTGCCCATTCCCAACCCTGTTGGTGCAGCTCCTGGATGTTATCTCAAGCTTGGTCCTCATGCTGTTGTTTCACTGCCTGGTGTTCCCAAAGAGATGAAAGCCATGTTTTCTCAGTATGTGCTTCCCAAAGTAGAGGAGTTTGTTAAGAGGCTTCCAGGCCTCAAGGTGGTTAGGGAGAAGACTATAAACAGTGGTGTTGGGGATGAATCTGTTATAGCCAAAGTTACCAAGGAGATTAGGGAAAGGTACCCTCAGGTGTATGTTAAAAGCCTTCCCGATACCTTTGGAGAGGGTATAGATATACCAGTTAGGTTCACCGTAGAGGCGGAAGATGAAAGAGAGGCAGAAGGCCTTTTGAATGAGGCTATAGAGGAGTTTAAAAAGGCTCTTGACAAATGGAAGAGTTAGCCGCAATAAAAAATAGAGATTTGTGGGCCCGTAGCTCAGCTGGCCAGAGCCACCGGCTCATAACCGGAAGGTCCCAGGTTCGACCCCTGGCGGGCCCATGTGAATGCAAGGGGAATGTGCCTCTGGCGCATTCCCCTTTTTTTATTTGGGAGCAACCCAATGAAGGTCAGGGAACTTCTTGAGCTGGTGGACGAGGCCTTTCCCCTTTCTTTGGCGCTTGATTGGGACAACAGTGGAATGCAGGTGGGAGATCCAGAGGATGAGGTGGGAAGAGTTCTTGTCTGTTTGGATGTGAGCGGGAACGTGGTTGCTGAGGCTCTGAAGTTTGGCTGCAATGTTATCGTGTCCCATCATCCTTTGATCTTCAGGGGCATTAGGAGTCTGCGAAGGGATGAGACTCTGGGAAGGATCCTGTTTAGGTTGGTTGAATCTGGCATTTCCGTGCTGAGTTTCCACACCAACGTGGATGCCGCTGAAGGGGGACTTGCCGATTTTGTGGCGCATCTTCTGGGGCTTGAGGTGGAAGGACCTTTAACCAGTGAGGGAATAGGCAGGGTGTGCAGGGGAAGCTTTTCTAACATAGATGAGCTTGTTGGGAAGATTAAAGGTGCTTTAGGGAAGGATGTGCCCTTGAGATTGGTGGAAGGGCCCTTTGCTCCCATAGAGAGGGTAGCAGTATGCCCCGGAAGCGGAGGTGATCTTATTGGAGAAGCCTTTTCTAAAGGCGTTCAGTGCTACATCACGGGGGATGTAAAGTATCACGCCGCCCAGGAGGCTCTGGGAAGAATGTGGGTTGTGGATGCGGGGCACTACCACACGGAGTTGCCCTTCTGTAGCCTTATGGCTTCCTTTCTGGAAGATAGAGGTTTGGACTGTGTGGTGGCAGAGAGCCAAAAGAATCCTTTCAGATACACGGGAGGCATGTAATGCATAAGGACCTTGAGATTCTTATCAAACTTCAGTCCGTGGATAGCTTCATCGTTGAGAGAAAAAGGGATCAGAGGGAGATCCCTGAGAGATTGGATGGCCTTAAGAGGGAGTTGGAAAAGGCTAAGAAAGAGTTTGAAAAGGCCAAAAACACGAAAAAAGAGATAGCCCTTCAAAGAAGGAGCAAGGAGAAGCTTTTGGACGAGCTTGCTGAGAAGATAGCTGACAGAAAGGCCAGACTCTTCAAGGTAAAGACCAATGAAGAATACGCAGCTCTTCTGAGGGAGATAGAAAGCTTCAAAGAGGAGATAAGCAACACCGAAGATGAGATAATTATCCTTTTGGACAAAGACGAGGAGATGGATAAGGTTATTGAGGAAGCTGAGAAGAGGGTTAAAGAGCTTGAGGCTCTCTTAAAACAAGAGGAGGCCA
The DNA here is from genome assembly GCA_015494645.1 of Aquificota bacterium. GTDB lineage: Bacteria > Thermosulfidibacterota > Thermosulfidibacteria > Thermosulfidibacterales > Thermosulfidibacteraceae > Thermosulfidibacter. The sequence continues at coordinate 24,599 of WGAU01000104.1, read as the reverse complement.
AGTGTAGGGAGCTTACGGAGAAGATTGATAAGGAACTTGAGGAAGCACTTAAGGAAAAGGAGCGTCTCTGGGAAAGCTTGGATTCGAGGCTGAAAAGGCTTTACGAAAAACTCAAGGCCACAAAAGGTTCTGCCGTGGCAAGAGCTGCCAATCAGACTTGTCATGGGTGCTTTACCGAGCTTCCCCCTCAGCTCTTTTTGGAGGTAAAGAAAGGGGAGACCATAACCCAGTGCCCCTTCTGCGGACGTATACTCTACTACTGGGAGGAGAAAAGCTCTACCGATGAAGGGTAGGCTATTTTTTGATGGGGCTTGCAGTGGCAATCCAGGTCCTGCGGGTTACGGTTTTGTCCTTGAGGTTAACGGTGTTAGGTTTGAGGAGAGGGGCTTTATTGGTAAAGCCACTAACAATGTAGCTGAGTACACAGCCCTCGTTAGGGGCTTGGAAAGAGCCCTAAAAGAGGGGGTTGATGAGGTAGAGGTTTACTCCGATTCTCAGCTTGTGGTGAGGCAGTTGGAGGGAACCTACAGGGTCAAGTCGTCCCACCTCAAGCTGTTGCATCAGAGAGCAAGGGAACTGTTGAAAAGCTTTAAAAGGGTTCGCATCTTTTTTGTTAAGAGGGAACATAACAAGGAAGCGGATAGGTTGGCAAAGCTGGCGGTTCGGGAGGGGACCCAGCAGGTCGGGCGGTCGCCGGCGGTTTATCCGTCGGAGGAAAGTCCGGGCCCCACAGGGCAGGGTGCTGGGTAACACCCAGGTCCCGTGAGGGACGGAAAGTGCCACAGAGAACAGACCGCCGGGCCTCTTGAGATTGCCCGGTAAGGGTGAAACGGTGGGGTAAGAGCCCACCGCTTCCCCTGGTGACAGGGGAAGGCACGGTAAACCCCACCCGGGGCAAGGCCAAATAGGGAGGCGTTCCCGCCTTTGGCGGGATAAGGGTGGCCCGCCCGATGCCTCCGGGTAGGCCGCTGGAGGCGCCGGGTAACCGGCGTCCCAGATGAATGACCGCCGCCCCGTAAAGAGCGGGGAACAGAACCCGGCTTACAGACCGGCTGGCTCCCCTTTCGGACCGCCTGCAATATATTTGGAGGTGTTGTCATGGATTTGAAGAAGAGGTTTTCCGAGGTCTTTTTGTATAGCTCTCCCAAAAGCTATCTTGCAGCTTTTGACAAGAAGTCTTTTGAAAAGCGCATTGATTGTGCTTGGAAGCTGTTTTCAGAGCTCAAAGGGGATCCCAAGATAGAGCTTGTAGAGGAGGACGGACTGACTGCCATTTTCGTAGCCATCAAGGAACAGCCTTTCATTATAGACACGGTGGAGCTGATCCTCAAAAGGGAGGGAATACCCTACAGGGCGGTGGTGCATCCGAGTCTTTCTGTCCAAAGGGATTCCAGAGGGAAGATAAAAGCTTTTGATAAAGGTGAGAGAGAGTTACTGGTCTTTGTGGAGCTTTACCCTGAAACTCCCAAGGAGGATATCAGGAGAGTAGTGGCTATCATTTCCACTGTTCTTCCCATGGTCAAGGCTATGGTGGCCGATTTCCTCCGCATGAAGAGGAAGACCAGAGATGCTATAAACGATATGGACTTCCTTATGGAGATGGGACGGATTTCCAAAGAAGACGGCCAAGAGATAGTGGATTTCTTGGAGTGGATGCTGGACGATAACTTTGTGTTCTTTGCATACGGGGAGATTTTTGGGGATGGTTCTTTCAACTTTAAGGAATCAAAGGGAATCTTGCGTAAAGAGTTTGAGGGAGCCTTCCTGGTGGATCTGAATGAGATAGGGTCCATGCTTTCTTCCAAGGAGGATGTTATCATAGTGGAAAAGCTTTCCAGTGATTCCTTCATCCATAGGCCCGGTAAGATTGACCTCATAGCTTGCAGGCTTGTGGCAGAAGATGGCGGTTTCGTGGGTTGGCGCATCTGGATAGGGTTGTGGGCCAAAAAGGCGGTTAGCACCAAGGGCAGTGAGGTACCTATACTCAGGAGGAAGCTTTCTGAGATATTGGCAAGAAGAAAGGCTGTACTGGGAAGCCACGAGTACAAGAAGGTGGTTGAGATCTTCAACGCTATTCCCATAGAGGAGCTTTTCACCTCTTCGGTGGACGAGATCAAGGAGGTGGTGGATTCCATATTTAGCATGGGGGGAGAGCCTACTACCGAAGTCATTTTGCGTAAGAAAGGCAAGGGGATGATGTCAACCTTGGTAATCATTCCCGAAAGCAGGTTTTCTATGAACACCGCCGACAGGATAAAGGCCTACCTTATGGACCGTTTCAAATGTGATTATGCGGATATGAGATTCTCCATATACGAGGGTGCTATAGCGCTTATATACTTCTTCCTAACCCCCAAGGCTGAGGTGGATGTAAGTGAGAAGGAACTTCGTAATGAGATAGAGGGTATTACTGCTGAGTGGGAAGATCTGTTTAGGGAAGAGCTTAAGAAGAGTCTGAAGAGGGATTGGGAGACAGTCTTTTTCAGGTTTGCCCCAGCCTTCCCCGATGACTACAAAGCTTCGGTCTCTCCCAAGGAAGCGGTGGTTGATGTCTTGCACATGCAGGATCTGAGTGAAGAGAAACCGTTCAAGGTCCTTATAGACGATGACAGAGAGTTCAACTTGGTGAAGATCTACAGCCTCTTTGAGTGGAAGCTTTCCGATGCGGTCCCCGTTCTGGAAAACTTTTACCTGACCATATGGGATGAGAAGCCCTATCGCCTTGTTCTTCCCACGGGCGATCATGTTTACATTCACAGCTACAGGGTGCTTACCAAAAAGGATGAGAAAATCCCTGAAGACTCTTTTGACAGACTGGCAGAAGCCATATCTGCAGTTATAGAGAAGAAGGTGGAGTCCGATCCTCTGAATAACCTTGTGCTTATAGCCGGGTTTACTTGGAAGGCTGCCGATATGCTCCGAACCTACAGGAACTACATAAGGCAGATCGTTCCTTCCATAGCCTTCTCTACGTCTTATGCGGCCTTTAGAAACTATCCTAAACTTACCCAGCTTCTCTGGGAGTACTTTGATACCAAATTCAACCCATCCTACAACATGTCCATGGAGGAGAGAAAGGAAAAGCTTGCTGCCCTTGAGGAAGAATTTTTCCGGGGACTGAATGAGGTCTCCAGCATAGCCGAAGATAAGGTGTTCAGAGCCTACTTCAACGCCATACAAAGCACCATAAGGACCAACTTCTATAGGGAAGACAAGGTGTCTCATTACGTGTCCATCAAGATAGACTGTTCCAAGATTCTTGAGATGCCTCTTCCAAGGCCTATGTACGAGATCTATGTGCACGAGTACGGTATGGAGGGCGTGCACCTTAGAGGCGGCAAGATCGCCAGGGGTGGCATACGCTGGAGCGACAGGCCCGATGATTTCAGAACGGAAATCTTGGGCCTGATGAAGACCCAGATGGTGAAGAACTCCATCATCGTGCCCACAGGCGCCAAAGGTGGCTTCATCATAAAGATGAGATACTACCAGCCCAAAGATCGGACTGATCTGGAGGAACTGGTAAAGACCAAGTACACCTTTCTCATCAGAGGATTGTTGGATGTTACCGATAACATAGTTGATGGCAAGGTGGTCCATCCCCCTCAGGTGGTCCGCTACGATGATGACGATCCCTACCTTGTGGTGGCGGCGGATAAAGGAACGGCAAAGCTTTCCGATGTGGCAAACGCCATAGCCAAGGAGTATAACTTTTGGCTGGACGATGCCTTCGCATCGGGAGGTTCCACTGGTTACGATCACAAAAAGATGGGAGTTACCGCCAAAGGAGCGTGGGTATGTGTGAGGCGTCACTTTATGGAGATGGGCATAGATCCGGAGCAGGATGTTATCACTGTGGTGGGCATAGGGGATATGTCCGGCGATGTGTTTGGGAACGGCATGCTCCTTTCCAAGACCATAAAGCTTATAGCTGCCTTCAACCACAGGGTTATTTTCGTTGACCCCGATCCTGACCCTGAGACGTCCTATCAGGAGCGTTTGAGACTATTCAGAGAGGTAAAGGACTGGGATCACTACAATCCTAAGCTTATAAGCAGAGGAGGTGGTGTTTACAGAAGGGATGCCAAAAGCATCAAGCTTTCCCCTGAGGCGAGGAGAGCCTTGGGCACTGACAAGGAGGAGGTTTCTGGAGAAGAACTTATAAAGATTATACTGAAGGCACCGGTGGATCTTCTCTGGAACGGCGGCATAGGCACCTATGTGAAAGCTTCTTATGAAACCCACGAGGAAGTGGGCGATCCACCCAACGACAATGTGAGGGTTAATGCCAACGAACTAAGAGTTAAGGTGGTTGGTGAAGGTGGTAACCTTGGTTTTACCCAGAAAGCGAGGGTGGAGTATGCCCTGAACGGTGGCAGGATTAACATGGACGCTTTGGACAACTCAGGGGGTGTGGATACATCAGATCACGAGGTTAATCTTAAGATACTCCTTTCCCATCCCATAAAGGATGGCAAGCTTACCCTTGAGGAGAGGAACAAGCTCATCTTTGACATAGCTGATGAGGTGTTGAAGAGCGTAATGAGGAACAATTACACCCAGAGCTTGGCAATAAGCTTGGATGTTTTGAGAAGTAAGAGGGATATAACTCCCTTCGTTTATACCATTGGAAAGCTTATAGACGATGGAATGATAGATCCCAAGGAGGTCTTTCTGCCATCCAAGAAAGAGCTTGCCCTCAGAAAGGAAAAAGGTATGGGTCTGTTGCGTCCCGAACTTTCCCTTCTCATAGGCTTCCAGAAACGCTGGGTGAAGGAGAAGATGAAGGGATCTTCTCTGCTAAAAGCGGAATACATGGAGGGCTTCCTCTACGATTACTTCCCTGAAACGGTGAGGGAGAGGTTCGCGGAGTACATCACCAAGCATCCTCTAAAGGATGAGATCATTCTCACCTGCACGGTGAACGCCATAGTGGATCAGGCAGGTATCTCCTTCTACCACAAGACCGAAAGAGAAAACGGAGCTGGGGTTGAGGAGACCACCGCTTCCTATATCATGATGGACGGGGTTATGGACGGGAGAAGAGTGCGTAACAGAATCTTTGAGCTTGACTTTAAGGTGCCTGCCGATGTTCAGTACAAGGCCCTTTTAGATGTTGAAAGTACTATTGAGGAGCTGGTTAAGTGGAGCCACTTCTTCATCGGTGACTGGTTGCCCCTTACCCCTGTGGTGGACAAATACAGGAGGGAGATTGAAAGACTAAAGGGCACGTTACCCACCATACTTTCTTCCAACGACAAGAACGTGCTAATGGAGAGGATCAACTTCTACACCGATGCAGGAATGCCCAAGGACCTTGCCAGGGACATTGCCATGATGCCCTTCCTTTCCAACTCTTTGGACATTATCACATTGGCTGAAACACTGGATATGGATTCAGTGCTACTTGCAGGTATATACTACAGCATATCCAACAGGTTCCTGATAAACGATATAGAAAACGCTTTATTGAGGGATAAGAAGGAAACGGAGTGGGATCATCTGGCATACAACCACCTGCACAGGGAGTTGTATTTCATTCGCAGAAAGCTTGTGAAAAGGTTTGTCTCCTTCATGAGGAACAGGCAGCACGATATGGATTTATTTATGTCCAAGGAGATGGGAGCGTGGAGGTCCGTGGAACAGCTTATTAAAGAGGCTATGGATAGCAGGGCAACGGGCCTTGCAGTGTGGTATGTGGTTATCAACAGGATGAAAGAGGTCATAGTCTGAAATTTGTATTCACCACGGAAAGAGGACTAGAGGATATTCTGGCGGACAGCTTGAGGGGGAAGGGAGAGGTTACTCCTTTCCCCTTTTCCTTTCAGGGCAGAGTTCTGTTTGAGTGTTCTTCTGCCAAGGAGCTCTTGGAGGAGCTTTACTCCAATCCCTTTTACCACAAATGTGCTTTGTTACTTGATGTGGTGGAATTTTCTGTTGAAAGATCGGCCCTTGATCTATTCTACTGGGTGGCAAGGAAAGGTCCCGTGGTTGACTTCCTTATCCCTTCTGTTTCCTTTGGTGTAAGGAGCGTTAGGAAGGGGAAACACCCTTTTTCTTCTCAGGAAGTAGCATCCTACGTGGGTGCGGGTGTTATTGATGGGGCAAGGATAAGAAAAGGCTTTTGCCCTCGCGTGAATTTGAGCGATCCGGATCTTTTGGTGATAGCGGATGTGGTTAACAATGTGTTTCTTTTAGGGGTAGAGCTTGTGGGACTTGAGGGGATGCATAGGAGGGGATGGAGGGTTTACTCCCATAGGGCTGGGTTGAAGGGCACCTTGGCCAACGCCCTTATTGCAATTTCTGGGGTTTCTTCTGAAGATGTGCTATGGGACCCTATGTGTGGTGGGGGAACCATACCTATAGAGTTTGTTCACAGGTGCATAGGTGTGCCTCCTGGCTATTTGAGAAAGAATGATTACTTGTTTTTGAGGACTTCTGTCTTTGATAGGGAGCTTTGGGAAGAGGTAGTTGCCGAGGTAGACTTTAGTGTAGCCTGGCAGGCGGAGGTTAAGGCACTTGCCTCTGATAGATCCGTCAAGGCACTTGAGGGTGCAAAGAAAAACGCCAGTAGGGCTATGGTTGAGGACAAGATCCGTTTTGAGCTTGCCGATGTAAAAGAGTCTTCCTTTGCTAAAGAGGCTGATGTTGTTGTTACCAATCCTCCTTACGGCTTGCGCCTTGCTAATCCTTATAAGGCAGAAAGATCCCTGGAGGTGTTGATGAGAACCTTTGCCGGGAGTAAGGCTCGTCGGCTGTCCCTTATACATCCTGAACCGGCAAAGGTGAAAGAAATTGCCGATAAACACGGGCTGAATCTTGACAAAGATCTGCCCGCCTATAATGGTAATCTTGAGGTTTCTCTTATACTGGTTTCTAAAAGCTGAGGCTTGGGAGGTGGCCTGTGGCTGGCCATTCCAAATGGGCAAACATAAAGCATAAAAAGGCGAGAGAGGATGCCAAGAGAGGAAAGATCTTTACCAAGGTGACCAGAGAGATCATCGTTGCCGCACGCCTTGGCGGAGGGGATCCGGATAAGAATCCGCGTCTTAGAAGGGCTATACAGAAGGCCAAGTCGGTGAATATGCCTAAGGAGAATATAGAGAGGGCTATTAAAAGGGGAACTGGAGAGCTTGAAGGGGTATCCTACGAGGAAGTGGTGTACGAGGGATACGGACCGGGGGGAGTGGCTATCCTTGTGGAAGCCATAACGGACAACAGGAACAGAACAGTGTCGGAGATCAGAACCATCTTTTCAAAACACGGTGGGAATCTTGGCGAGGCTGGATGTGTGGCTTGGATGTTTGAAAGGAAGGGGGTTATAACCGTTAAGGATGTGGATGAGGATCTACTGATGGAGGTAGCTATAGAGGCCGGTGCAGAGGATGTTTCTCAGGAAGAAGGGCTGTTCAGTGTGATTACCGCTGTGGAAGACTTGGATCGGGTAAGGGAAGCCATTGAGGCAAAGGGTATAAAAGTTGAAAGTGCAAGGTTAACATACATTCCTCAGAGTACCGTGAGGGTGGAGGGGGAAAAGGCTGAAAAGCTTATAAAGTTGCTTGATGCTTTAGAGGATCATGACGATGTGCAAAATGTTTACGCTAACTTTGATGTTCCCGAGGAAGTGCTGGCGAGCATATCCTGATGAACATCCTTGGAGTTGATCCCGGATACAGTTTGGGCTATGCCGTTGTTAACCCTTCCGGGGTTGTTATAAGTGGTGTTTTCAGGCCCAAGGGGAAGACCCATGACAAGCTTTCGTCCATCTATCGGTTCGTAAGGAACCTTATAGCGAAGCATTCGGTTTCTCTGTTGGCCATTGAGAGGGCGTTTTATGGAAAAAGTGTGCCTTCCCTTGTAAAACTTTCCGAGGCCAGGGGAGCTGTTCTTGCAGCGGCAGGTGAGTTTCATCTGGATGTGAAAGAGATTCACCCGTCAGAGGCCAAGAAGTGGGTGTGTGGTTACGGCAGTGCGGATAAGGAACAAGTGATTTACATGGTGAGTAAGATCTTTGGGGTAGAGGTGGAAAGCCACCACGAGGCAGACGCCTTGGCTTTGGCCTACACAGCCCTTTCCCTTGTGGAGGCCGGAAGATGAATCTGGATCAGCAGGATTACACGGGATGGAAGTCCATAGCTGAGGTCTTTGGTGAAGAGAACCAGTTTTTTAGGAACCTTCTTTTCCTTCCCGGCTTTGATATTTCTTCAAACATATATGCCTTGAAGCATGAGGGGGGGTGGTGTTTTATAGATCCTGGAAACGACTACACAGCGTTTATACAGTTTTTCAGAGAGCACGCCTCTCCCTTGGATATAAGAGAGGTTCTCATCACCCACGGGCATCCCGAGCATGTTATAGGTCTTATGGAGCTTCTGAGGTATCCTTCTGTGAAACAGGAGAAGAAAATCACCGTTTACATGCAGCAGGACGGACCGGAGGAGCTGAAAAATGTGCTTTCACAACTGGGTATACCCGTTGTGTTTGTGTCCCATGAGGATGAGATTGAGCTTCCTCCCTTCAAGTTGAGGGTTGTTCACACCCCAGGTCACACCATGGATAGCTTGTGCTTTTGGCACGAAGAGACAAAAAGCCTTTTTTCTGGGGATACGGTTTTGCCCTATGCCTTTGCTTCGGCGGATCCAGTGGCAGGTGGCAGAGACGACTACCATTTAATGGCCATAAAGATGCTCATGTCCATGAAGCCCAAGCATCTTTTCCCTGGCCATGGCCCTCCGATTAAGGACAAGGCCATGGAGGTGCTTAGGGGTAACTACGCTGCGGCGATAAAAAAGATGGTGGGGGAATCTGTTCCGTGGATAGAGGCGGCGGCTTACCTTGCCCAGAAAGGTTATATGGAAGAGGCCCTTTTCTGCTGCGATGTTGAGCTTCAGGAGGGGGACAACCCTTACGCCCTGCAGTTGAAAGCATCGTGTTTGAACGATTTGGGAAGGTACGAAGAGGCTATATCCATCTTCAACAGAATGCTTCAGAAAAATCCCCGAAATATCTTTGCCAATATGGGTAAAGGTGTGGCTCTGATGGGACTTGGCAAATACGAAAAGGCCATTGAGTATTTTGATAGGCTCCTGAAGCTGAATCCCAACTTCAAAGAAGCTGCCATTTATAAGGGAATGGCCCTGTTTATGATGGGCAGGGTGGAGGAAGCCCTTGGCATAGAGGCTTTCAGAAAGGAATTTACCGGTAAGTTTAAGGAGGCCCTTGAGAGGATGAAAAAGGAAAGGGAGGGGTGATATGAGAATCTTTGACATTTTCAGGAAGTCTCCTTTTGATCCACTTCAGGACATGATGGATAAGGTTGTGGAGTGTGCAGATAAGCTTAAGCCATTGTTTGAGGCCTTTGCGGATGGGGACAGGGAGAGGATGAAAAAGCTTATTGACGAGATTTCCCATCTTGAGCATGAAGCCGATCAGATAAAGAACAGGATAAGAAGTTCCCTTCCCACCAGCATATTCATGCCCGTTTCCCGCATGGACATACTGGAAATATTGGCTAACGAGGACGCCATTGCCGATGCAGCAGAGGATGTGGCGGTGCTTCTCACCCTGAAAGAGCTAACGGTTCATCCAGAGTTCAAGGAGAAGTTGTTACAACTTGTGGACAAGGTTCTTGAGGTAGTCCACAAGGCACATGAGGTTGTTAAAGAACTGGACATGCTCGCAGAGACATCCTTTGAGGGCCCTGGAGCCAAGAAGGTGATAGCCATGATAGACACAGTTTGTGATATGGAGCATCACGCCGATGAGTTTCAGAAGGAGGTTACTAAGTTGGTGTTGAACAACGAGGAGAAGATGACTCCGGGGGAGCTCTGGCTTTGGCTTAAGGTGATCGCTGAAATCGGTGATGTGGCCAATTACGCCGAGCGTATGTGCAACAGGGTAAGGCTTTTCCTCTCCAAATGATGTCCTTTACATAGTCGGAGGCATGTCATGAGCATGTATGTGATAGGTGTGCTTGCTCTGTTGGCAGGACTCTACATGGCTTGGAACATAGGGGCCAACGATGTGGCCAACGCCATGGGTACATCTGTGGGATCAAAGGCAGTTACCCTCAGAAAGGCCATAATAATCGCTGCCGTGTTTGAGTTTTGTGGAGCCTTTTTTGTTGGAAGCCACGTTACAGGCACTATAAGCAAGGGCATTGTGGACCCTATGCTTTTTAAGGATGTCCCCAACGAGTTCATCATTGGTATGCTGTCTGCCCTGATAGCTGCTGGAATATGGCTTCAGTTTGCTACCTATCTTGGCTGGCCAGTTTCCACCACACACTCTATCGTGGGGGCTGTTGTTGGTTTTGGCATTGTGAGCCGCGGTTTGGGAGCCATTGAGTGGGGCAAGATGTTGTCCATAGTGCTTTCGTGGATTCTTTCGCCTGTGTGTGGTGGCGTTATAGCCTTCTTCACCTTTAGGTGGATTACCAAGAATATCCTTGCCACGGAGTACCCTGCAAGGGCGACGAGAAAATATGCTCCGTATCTTGTGGCATTGGTTGCATTTATAATAGCCCTCTCTGTGGTATATAAGGGTTTGAAGTTAAAGCTTTCCCTTATGAGCGCTTTACTTATGGCTTTCTTGATGGCGGTAGTGTGCGGGTTGCTTGTGAAGTTTTTGATATTTACTGCATCCCGTTCTCCTAAATCTGCTTTGAGAGAAAGACTCTGGGAAACGGAAGAGTTATTTAAATATCTACAGCTTGTTACGGCCTGTTATATGGCCTTTGCCCACGGAGCCAACGATGTGGCCAATGCCACAGGCCCTCTTGCCGGTATAATAACCACCATGACCAAAGGGGTTGTAGTGGCAAAAGCTTACGTTCCCGATTGGGTGTTGGCCTTGGGTGGATTTGGGATAGTGGTTGGTTTGGCTACATGGGGATACAGGGTGATAGAGACTGTAGGGAAGAAAATAACGGACATAACTCCATCCAGGGGGTTCAGTGCAGAGTTTGGTTGTGCTACTACGGTTCTTATCTGCTCAAAATTGGGATTGCCTATTTCCACTACCCACACCTTGGTGGGGTCAGTTATAGGGGTGGGTTTTGCAAGAGGTATGGGTGCTTTGAACTTGAAAGTTATAAAGCAGATAGTAAACTCGTGGCTTATCACCATTCCATTTACCGCCGGGGTTTGTGTCTTCGTCTACGCTGTGCTTAAGGCCATCTTTCTATGAAGATAAAGTCCAGGCCTGAGGACTTTGTAGTAGAGGAGGTTCTTGAAAATCCCCTTAAGGATAAAGGGGACTATGAGGTTTATCTTCTTGAGAAGAAAGGCACTAATACCTTGGATGCCCTTAGGGATGCGGCAAGGAGACTCAAGGTTTCCCTGTCGGAATTTGGTTACTGTGGACTCAAAGATAGACACGCTTTAACCAAGCAGTATGTGTCTCTCCCAGCAGGTAAAGGTGATGAGATTAAGGCAAAGAACTATCGGCTTGTTTTTGCAGGCTTTTCCGATGCTCCTTTAACCCCTTCTTCCTTGAAAGAGAACAGGTTCAGGGTGGTTGTAAGGGCCGTTTCCAGCCCGAAGGAGATTGTGGAGGCGGAAATTGAAGAAGTTAAAAGAACAGGTTTTCCCAACTACTACGATGTGCAGAGGTTTGGCTCTGCGAGGCACGGTAAAGGTTTTGTGGCCCTTGAGGTAGTAAAAGGGAACTACAAAAAAGCCCTGAAGCTGCTTTTGGCGGTTCCTTCACCTTACGATGAATCTAAAGTGAAGGCCTTTAGGAAGTGTCTTGAGCGTAACTGGGGTAAGTGGGATAGGTGTATTTCCTTGGCCACGGCACCTTGGGAGAAAAGGATACTTTCCTTTCTTTCTCGGAGGGATTTTTCTAAAAGAGCAGCCAAGATGGCTTTAGGAATGGTGGATGAAAAGATCAAGGAGTTTATGGTTAATTCTCTTCAGTCTTTTATATGGAATCAGGTGCTTTCGGAGATGATTGAATCCAAAGCGGATACTAAGGTTATCAAGCAGCGTTATATGTATGGCTCTTTTCTCTTTCCCAAAGGAAAGTGGGATATTGGCATAGAAGAGATTCCTTTTCCCAGTCCGAGGATCAGACTTGAAGGGGAACTTGAGGATTTCTACAACAAGGTTCTTCAAAGGCTTGGTGTTGCGTCTTTGCAGCACCTCAGGACTACTATAAAGGGATGGCTTTTTAAGAGTCATAGAAGAAAGGTAAAGATTGTTCCTGATGTTCAGGGCCATTGCGATTGGGACAAGGAGCATCCCGGTAAGTATGTATGGAAACTTTTCTTTTCTTTGCCACCGGGAAGCTACGCCACCATGCTCATTAGAAGGGTGTTCTGGAAGGAAATGTTTTAGTGTGCTATTTGATAACTGTTAACCAAAGATCTCTCGGAGGGCTTCATGGCATCATCTCTGCTACAGGTATATTTGGCTACCATGACCAAAGACTACATGGTTATGGCTGTATTTGGTCTTCTTGCTCTGATGTCCTTCTTGTCTTGGGCCTTGTTTTTCTACAAGCTTATCCAGTTCAATTCTGTTCTTAAAAGGGAAGAGGCTTTTTACACCATGATAGAGAATAATGTTCTTTCCCGGTCCATTTTTGGCAGGAGGCTTTTGGGAGGAGATGGACCCTTTGATATTATGCTGGGGTTCCTGTCAGAAGGGGAGAAACCTCTCAAATCTGTTGTAGAGGCAGCTTCCAATCTTGCCAAAAGCAGACTTGAGAGGGGGTTGGGCCTTGTAGCCACCATTGGCAGCACCGCTCCTTTTGTAGGTCTTTTTGGCACGGTGTGGGGAATTATGAAGGCCTTTCACATGATCGGTTTTCAGCAGGAGGCCAGCTTGGCTGTGGTGGCACCGGGTATTTCAGAGGCTTTGGTTAACACTGCCTTGGGTCTTTTTGTGGCTATTCCCGCTGTGTTCTTCTATAACTTCCTTTCAAGGCGGCTTGATTCAATATTGGACAGGTTCTCGGCTTACGGGTCTGTATTTTTAGAGAGGCTGGAGAGGGAGAATGAAAAGAAGGAGGCTGATAGCTGATATAAACGTAACTCCCCTCGTGGATGTTATGTTAGTGTTGCTAATCATTTTTATGATGACCGCTCCTATGATGAAAAGGGGAGTTGTAATGGATCTTCCCAGGGCTAAGGCTACTCGACTCAAGTTGAGAGAGATTCCGGTAATAATTTCTGTGAAAGAAGGCCGGTACTACATTGATGGAAGGCCCGTCGCCTTGGAGCTCATAGATGTTGAGGCTAAAAAGATCTTGGCCAAAAGACCTGGTGCCCAGTTTGTTATAGAAGCTCAGAGGAATACTCCGTTTGAGCAGGTGGTAAAGGTTTTGGTACAACTCAGATCTGCGGGCATAACGAGACTTGGGATTGCAACTAAGCCTGAGAGGAAAAAGTGACAGATGGAAGGCTGTTTGTTGGCCTTGTTCTTTCTCTGTTAGTTCATCTTCTTTTCGCTGTGATTTTTGCCTTTCTTCCTGCTTTTTCTAAGGTTGATATCCCCAAAAGAACTGTAATAAACATTGAAATATTTCAGACTGTTCTTCCTAAACCCAAAGGAAAAACATCTGTAGAAAAAGAAACAAAGAAGCCTGTGGTCAAGGCATCTTTTAAAAAGGTGTCTATCGAAAAGAAAAGTAAGAAAAGTGTTGAAAAAAGGCTGAAGTATGAGAAGGTTAGCAGAGTTGTTAAGACAACTTCAAAGGCTAAAAAGAAAGAGATTCTCGTTCCTAAGAAGAAGCTTCAGAAGAAGTTGCTGAAGAAAGTGCGTAAGAATAAGTCTAAGAAGAAGGTTATAAGGAAGGTTGCGAGGGTGAAAAAGATACGCAAAAAGATTAAGAAGAAAAGCATTTCTGAAGAGGAGCTTTTAAAGCGCAAGATAGAGGCTTTCAGGCAGGAAAAGTATCTTGAGAAAAAGATTGCCCAGTTGCGCAGGATTAAGGAAAAGAGAGAAGATCTTGAAGTGAAATCAAGGGGGGCTACTGGAGAAATAGCCCTTTCCCATTCTTCTTCTGAGATAGATCCTCTGCTGTTTCTATATCTGAACAGACTTATTTCTAAGCTTCGCTTCAATTGGGCCCTTCCAGAGGGTATAAAAGGTAAAGAGGCTGTGGTGGATATAAAGATTTCCAAGAATGGAAGGCTTTTAAAGTTAGGCTTGGAAAAGTCATCGGGGGATGTGCTTTTTGACGAGAGCTGTTTGAGGGCTGTTAGGAAAACTTTTCCCTTTGATCCATTGCCAGAGGTGTACGATAAAAGCTATCTTGAAATAGGGGTGAGGTTCAAAAGATGAAAAGACTTTTGGTTTTCGTTTTAATGTTTTTCTGTTTTGGTGAAGCTTTTGGAAAGATCTACATTGATGTTACCAGCCCTGCATCAACTAAGATAGGGGTGGCTTTAGATCTATCTGGAGTTCCTTTAAAAGATTTTGATGTCGTTTTGAAGCGGGATCTCATGGTTTACGGTATCTTTGCCGTATATCCCGTGTCCAAGTTGGCTCTTACAGAAGAGGAGCTAAGAATAGCAGGAGCAGATCTGCTGTTGAGCGTGGATAAATCTGCATTTAGGCAGCAGGTGAAGGTATCTCTTGTGATAAAGGATCTTACGGACGGTACTGTGGTAGTTCAGAAGCTGCTTACTTTTGATAGATCGGCACAGATTAAAGCTGCACACATGGTGGCGGATGAGCTTTACAGAGTGGTTACAGGCAATAAAGGTATGTTTTATAGAAACGCAGTTGCGGTTAGAAAGGTTTTGGGCAGATACCAATTGGTTTATGTGGATGTTGGGGCAATGAGCTTCAAAGTTCTGAAGGTGTTTAAACAACCCGTGCAATCTCCAGCCATGTCTCCTGATGGGAAGAAAATAGCCTTTGCCCTTATGAGCGGTGAGGGCAACTTTGATATATACATTTACGATTTGCCTACCGGGGGTATAAAGAAGGCCTGTTCAACCCCTGGACCAGATACAGCTCCGAGCTGGATGCCAGATGGAAGGGCTTTGGTTTTTTCGGGATATGTGGCTAAGGACAACGCCGATATTCTTCTGTGCGACTTGTCCAATGGAAGATTAAAGAGGCTGACGAGAAGTATGGCTATAGATACTTCCCCTTCTGTTTCCCCAGATGGTACTAAAATAGCTTTTGTATCCAATAGAGATGGATATCCGAGGGTATACGTAAAGGATCTAAAAACAGGTCTGATATACGGCATAACAAAAGGAACTTACGATGTGTCTCCCGATTGGTCTCCAAAAGGGGGTGAGATAGCCTATGCCACTTTGGTTGGTGGAACCTTCAGAATAGGAATATATAACTTGGCAACGGGAGATGTCTACTATCCCGCACCTGGAGAGGATCCTTCTTGGTCTCCTAACGGAGATTATATAATTTATACTAAGTCTGGAGGATTGTTCATTTCATCTTTATATGCTAATTCAAAGCCTACAAGGCTTTTTGTCGGAAAGTGGTTAAATCCTGAATGGAGGTGATAGGATGAGGTGGGTTGTATTTTTCTCGGTGTTTGTAATGTTGTTTGCTTTGGGGTGCAGCAGACAGGAGAAGGTAGTGGTTTCCGAAGGGCAGGAGGTAACGGCTCAACAACGGATTGCGCAAGGCAAGGAAGGTGTAACTCCAGGTGAAGCTGTGGGACAGGGAGAGGTTTCTTCTAAAGAGTACACTCCTTCTACTCAAATGGAATCTCAGCAGCCATCAGGTTGTGAGTTGAGGGAGTTTCCCAATATACACTTTGCCTTTGACAGGTACGATCTCAACGAAGAAGCGAAGAGGATACTTTCTGAAATTGCCGATTACATGAAAAAGTGTCCCGACGTCATCCTCACTATAGAAGGACACTGCGATGAACGTGGCTCCAATGAGTACAACTTGGCTTTGGGATGGAAGAGGGCGAATGAGGCCAAAAAGTTCTTGGTAACATTGGGAATTGATTCCAGCCGAATTATCACTGTTAGCTACGGTGAGGAAAGACCCCTTTGTTATGAGCATAATGAAGAGTGTTGGGCCAAGAACAGAAGGGATCACTTTGTCTTTTGTAGAGGGCAGTGTTTGAAGTAAAGGAGGAGTTTTAATGCGTAAGATTTTGTTGGGGGTGTTCCTTTTCACATTGCTTTTAGGTTGTGTGCCCGATGAAAATAGGATGCTTATATTGGAAAGCAGGGTAAATTCTTTAGATGCAAAGCTTAAATCTATTGACCGTAGACTCAAGGTCATAGAAAACGAGTTTAAGCTTTCCAACAAGAGAGAGGCAGAATCCATATATAATTACGTTAAGAGCATAGAGGGAGAAATTTATAACCTTCAGAGTTCTTTGGACAGTACAAATCAGGTACTTTTGTCCTTGCAGCGCAGGGTTGAGGACTTGGAGTATCAGGTGGCAGAACTGAGCAAACGACTGGCCTCCATGAACGTCACCACTTCTGTTCCTGCTGCTCCTACACCGGTACAAGTTCCTCCTATCAAAGTGGAGACTCCTGAAGGATTGTACGCTGAAGGCTTGACCCTCTACAAACAGGGAAAGTATAAAGAAGCACTGGATAAATTCACCCAGTTCCTAAAAAAATATCCTGATCACAAGCTCGCTTCAAATGCCTTCTATTGGATAGGTGAGGTTTACTATGGCCTTGAGCGTTACAAAGACGCTATACTGCAGTTTGAGGACCTGCGGAGAAAGTATCCAGACAGTCCTAAGATACCATCTTCTATGTTGAAGGAAGCCAAAGCCTTTTTACAGTTGAGGGACAAAAACGGCGCTAAAATCATTCTCAGGCAGCTTATTAGACTATACCCTAAGAGCAGGGAGGCTAAACTCGCGAAAGAGCTTCTAAAAAAGATAAAATGAGAGATCTCTACCAACTTTCTGTTAATCTGCTTGCCGATGTTACAGAGGCAAGTCATGTAGTTCTTTACAGGGAAAATGAGAAGGGGCTTTTCTTTCCCCTCGCCCATTTTGCTTTAAGGGAAGATGTTGTGATGGAACCCTTTGGAGAGGAGGATCAAAACATAGTTGCAGAAATGGTCAGAAAGTGGAGCCCCTTTGTTACCAGTGACGAATCTGTTTTATCCTCGTGGGGTGTCCCTTACCTTCGCGAGGATGTGGTGCCCCGTGTTTTTATGGCGTTTCCCTTTAAAATAGGAAAGGATAGAGCTATAGTTTGCCTTGACTCCTTTAATCTTGCTTCTTTTGGAGACAAGCAACAGCGGTGGGTTAAGGATTTTGTAGAACTTTTTAGAAAGTTTGCCCATGTTGAGTGCGATATTTCCAGAAGTAAAATTCCTTCAGCAGTCTTGAGGTTTCTCTCTAAAACCATAAGATTTTTTGCTCATTCCTCTTTGGACGAGGCTTTTGTTAGATGGTGCAGGGTGTTGGGGGTGGACTTGGGAGCTGTTTTTTCCGAACAAGATGATTCCTTTAAGCTTATGAGTCTTTACAGAAGAACAGATCTACCTGACGATATCTCGGTGGAGGTGGGCACAAGGAGCATATTGCGTTTGGCCTATGAGAAGGGGGAGATTTATACATATAAGGATGAAAAGGCACAGTTTTTCCCTGGTTACGAGGCTTACGGAACGGTGGTGCCCATCAGAACTCACAGGTTTAAAGGCATAGTTCTTCTCGCAGCAGAAAACGGGGATCTTTTCAGCCAGGAGTACGCTGAAGTATTAAGGGATGCGGTATATATTATTTCCATGGCGTCTCCAGCAGGGGGAGACCATGCGGTAGAGCCTCACGAAGTAGGGAACCGCTTGAAAATACTGGCTACAAGGGCTTCCAGGGAGGAGAGGTTCCTTGGAGTGTTGCTTTTTACTGTGAAAAACATAGATAAGGAATACTCCAAAAAGGGTTTCTGGGCGGTTGAAGAGCTTATGCATCAGGTGCTTCACAGTGCTAAGTCCTTGCAACCTCCTCCTGAGCTTGTGGCGAGACTTTCTGACAATGCGGTGATTGTTGTTGATTTTTTCTCTACTCCAGAGGAGGCCAAGGAATTCAAAATAAAGTTCAACAACGCAACAGCCGATGTTATGGACTTTAGGGATTGCAATACAGAGATAATTGTATATCCTGAAGAGGTGTCAAGGCAGGACGACCTTCTGAAGGTTGTCTCTGATAAGGTAATTAAGTCTAAAAAGAAGGCAATGCTTTCTTTGTAACTTTGGAGGTAGCAGGTGGATTTCCTTGCTAAACGTTTAGGTTCCCTTTTTGCGCCCATCGCCAGATTTTTTGGAGCAGATGTGGCTGTGGATTTAGGGACGGCCAACACCCTTATCTTCGTTAAAGGTGAAGGGGTGCTCTTAAATGAACCGTCCTTTGTAGCGGTAGATACCGAGACTGGCAAAGTTCAAGCTATAGGTAGAGAAGCCAAGGACATGTGGGGTAGAGCACCCCAAAGGATAAATGTTATAAGGCCCATAAACGATGGAGTGGTGGACAACTACGATGCTGCTTTGCTCATGCTAAGGGACTTTCTTAACAGGGTTTCTGGAAGGATAAGGCTTGTGAAGCCTCGTATGGTTATATGTGTACCCTCAAAGATCACTCAGGTTGAGAAAAGGGCAGTGATAGATCTTGGTATGGAGTGTGGTGCCAGAGAGGTTCTCCTTTTAGATGAGCCTATGGCAGCGGCTATAGGATGTGAGTTGCCTGTTAATGAACCCAGGGGATGCATGGTAGTGGATATAGGAGGTGGCACTACCGATGTGGCGTTGATCTCCATGGGAGGTATAGCCGTTAAAGATTCCGTTAGGGTAGCAGGTTATGAAATTGATGAGGCTATAAATGCAAAAATAAGGGAGAAATATCACATAAAGATCGGCATTCTGGAAGCAGAAAGAATAAAGATTGAGATAGGTACCGTTACTCCAGGGGAAGGGCGCAGCATGATGGTAACAGGGATTGACTTGGCCAGGGGAACTCCTAAGACTGTGGAAATTACCTCCGATGAGGTTAGAGAGTACATAATGGAACCGGTTAACGTGATCGTTGATGCCGTTAGACAGGTTCTTGATAGTGCTTCTCCTGAGTTGGTTTCCGATGTGGCAAAAAGAGGAATACTACTTACCGGTGGTGGATCCCTTCTTAGAGGGTTAGATAGATTCATGGAACAAAAGCTAATGGTAAAGGTGTATAGGGCTGAAGAACCTCTTCTGAGTGTCGTCCTCGGTGCAGGCAAAGCTCTTGAGGAGTTTGATACCTATAGAAGGGCTTTCTTGGCCTGAATGAGCAGAAGTTTTGAAGAGAACTCCAAACTTGATGTAAAGAACAGGGCTTCCTCCAGATTTTTTCCTGTGGCGAAGGTGCCGTGGCCTTTTACGCATACTATCTGATATTCCTTGAGGCAGGTGGCCACTTTTTGTGCCATCTCTTTTGAGGCATGGGGCTTTTTCACTTCAATAACCGGGCAGCTTTTGAAGGTTAGCTTACCTTCTACATCCATGGGGGTAATCTCTTCAAGATGGAAAGAAAGGGCAACGGTGGCCAAGGGATGGGCATGCACCACGGCAGTTGCTTGAGGATTTTCAAGATATATCTGGGAATGGACTACAAGTTCCGAAGATGCCTCGGGGAAAACTTTCTTTGATGATGGGATAGGGACCTCAATAAAGTCTTCTTTGTTCAGAAACCCCAGCTTGGTACCAGTTTTCGTAATAATGATGGTATGTGATCCCGTGCGGATTGAAAGATTACCTCCGTGGGATGTGACAAGACCCTCTTCCCAGAGAACTCTACCTGCCAGTATGAGCTGCTCTATGGACATAGCCTCTAAAGGTTGCTGTGAGGCTACCCTGCGGCACACGGAGCACACCGCTTACCGTTGCTCCCTTCCGGGCCTGGCGGGGTTCACGGGGCTCCGTTGCACAGGACCCCACAGCAACCGCTCTCTTCAAATAAAAAATGGCGGAGAGGGCGGGATTCGAACCCGCGGACCGGCTTGTGGCCGGTCACTCGATTTCCAGTCGAGCCCCTTCGTCCACTCGGGCACCTCTCCGCACCCGTGTAAAAGAAATAAGATGAGCATTCCTCTTTGTCAATAAGAAGAATGGGCTGTTCGAAAGATCCAGTGAATAGATCTTGACAAAAGGGAAGCCAAGGGGGAAGCCAAGAGTTAGCTTCCCCAATATGAGAAGAACCAAACTCAACTAAAAGCAGACCAAGAGCCTATTCAGATGCCCTTGTAATCGCTATTTCATCCACCAAATCTTACAGAGAAGAACTTCTAAGAAACATCTTCATTTGTCAATTGAGGAAAAGGTCTAAGGTTTTGTGGGGGAAGTCTGGAGGCAACAGGTATTTGATTGAGAGCTTGTTTGGGACGTTGAAGATCAAGGTAGGGTCACATTTCAGGGTAAAGGACGAGGAAATAGCCCAGAAGATGGTATTGGCAGTGTTTGTGTTGTATGACATGTATCTATGGGTAGCTATGTTTGTTCTCCAGACACTGGCCAGATACGTTACCATTCTTAGAGATCATCTGTGATTTTTCGAACAGCCTCACTCCAGTGATTGACTTATGATCCTACGAGGATATACATTCATGGGACTTTAGTAGCTGGAGGTTATGTATGCCTGAATACAAGTTCAACACTATTGAGGAAGCCATAGAAGATATCAAAGAAGGGAAAATGATCATCGTTGTTGACGATGAAGACAGAGAAAACGAAGGGGATTTAGTGATAGCCGCTGAGAAGGTTACCCCTGAAGCTATAAACTTTATGGCAAAATATGGTAGGGGACTTATCTGCCTTGCTCTGACCCCAGAAAGATGCGAGGAGTTACAGCTTCCCCTTATGGTGCCTGACGGAAATGCCCTACACGATACTGCGTTTACCGTTTCTATAGACGCAAGGGAAGGCATAACCACTGGCATTTCTGCAGCAGACAGGGCACACACCATAAGGGTGGCCATAGATCCCAACACAAAGCCATCGGATCTGGTAAGACCGGGACATATATTTCCCCTGAGAGCCAGGAAAGGCGGTGTACTGAAAAGGGCGGGGCACACAGAAGCCGCCGTTGATTTAGCAAGGTTGGCTGGGCTCTATCCAGCAGGAGTGATATGCGAGATCATGAACGAAGACGGAACCATGGCAAGGGTGCCCCAGCTCATGGAGTTTGCCCAAAAGTTTAATCTAAAGATCATAACCATAGCGGATCTCATAAAGTACAGATTGCAGAAGGAATTCCATGTCAAACGTATTGCAGAGGCAACTTTACCCACACCATACGGGGAATTTAAGCTTATCGCCTATCATAGCGAGATAGATGAGCAGACCCACGTGGCTTTGGTTAAGGGAGAAATAGCTGGGGAAGAACCGGTACTTGTGAGAATGCACTCTCAATGCCTAACAGGGGATGTTTTTCACTCCCTGAGGTGCGATTGTGGTCCTCAATTGCACAGGTCTATGCAGATGATAGCCAAGGAAGGGAAAGGGGTTATAGTTTATCTTTCTCAGGAAGGCAGGGGAATTGGTCTTGCCAACAAGATAAAGGCTTACCACCTGCAAGATTTAGGATGCGATACTGTGGAAGCAAATCTGAAGTTGGGCTTTCCTCCAGATCTCAGAGATTACGGCACAGGAGCGCAGATACTGGTAGATCTTGGAATAAAGAAAATCCGCCTTCTTACCAACAATCCAAAAAAAATCGTTGGATTAAAAGGCTACGGACTTGAAGTTGTAGAAAGGGTTCCCATTGAAATACCCCCTAACCCCTACAACGCTGGATATTTAGCTTGCAAAAAGGACAAGCTAGGCCATCTCTTGCAGTTAAACACAAAGGAGGAATAGAATGAAGGTTTACGAGGGAAAGCTTACAGGCAGAGGTTTGAAATTTGCCATAGTTGTTAGCCGTTTCAACGATCTCATCACATCTAAACTTCTTGAAGGGGCATTGGACGCATTGAAAAGGCACGAGGTTGATGAAAAGGACATAGAGATATTTAAGGTTCCTGGAGCCTTTGAAATACCTGTGGTGGCAAAAAGATTGGCAACCAAAGAGTACGATGCCGTTATATGTCTCGCCGCTGTGATAAGAGGATCCACACCACACTTTGACTATGTAAGTGCAGAGGTTAGTAAAGGTATAGCCAACGCATCTCTTGAAACAGGAAAACCCATAATATTTGGTGTCATAACAGCAGATACTCTTGAGCAGGCTATTGAAAGGGCAGGAACAAAGATGGGTAACAAGGGATTTGCTGCAGCTATGTCTGCCATAGAAATGGCCAATCTTATGAAGCAGATATAAGGGTCATGAACGGCAAAAGAAGAGGCAAGAAAAGCTTCCGCTCAGTATTTAGAGAGATGTTCATGTCCATATTGTACCAGTGGGAGTTCCGAAAGGAATACGAAACCGTGGACGAGATATTAGATAGCTTCATAAAGAACAAAAGGCACAGATTTATAAAAGCCCTCAGAGAGAGAACAAAGGAACTTATAGAAGTTAACGAAGAACTGGAAAACATAATAAGAGTAAATACCGAATATCCCTTTGACAAAATAGATCTAATAGACAAGATCATACTGAAAATAGCCATTTTTGAAATGCTCTACAAAAACATACCTCCCGAAATATCCATCAGTGAAGCCATTAAGCTAAGCAGGAAGTTTTCATCCCCAAACTCATACAAATTCATTAACGCAGTGCTGGGACAGGTATGTAGAAATGTTTGCGAAAAGAGCTCCTAAAATAGCCATAGTAGGCAGGCCCAATGTAGGAAAGTCTTCTCTGTTCAACCGCTTGGCAAGAAAGAGAAAGGCTATAGTCGCCCCAGATCCCGGGGTAACCGTTGATCGTATTGAAGAAGAGGTTGAGCTTCTGGATGGAAGGAAAGTTATCATCATTGACACAGGGGGCATTACAGAAAAGGAAGGAGTTATTGAAAGTGCCATCAGGGAACAGGTGTCGCAGGCCATAGAGGAAGCGGATCTTTTATGGTTTCTCGTTGACGCCAAGGAAGGACTACACCCTCTGGATGAAATCGTGGCTGAAAAGCTTCGCCAAACCCAGAAGCCCGTGTTTCTCGTTGTAAACAAAGCGGATAACAAAAATCTAAAAAACGCAATGTACGAGTTCTATAAGCTGGGGATGGAGCCTGTATTTCCAATATCCGTAACCCAGAAAAAGGGCATCACGGAACTTTTGGAGGCAACCCTTAAAATACTGCCCACATATGTAGAGGAAGAAGGTGCAGACATAAGTGAAATTTGCAAAATAGCTGTCGTAGGAAGACCCAACGTGGGCAAATCATCTATTATCAACTACCTGATGGGAGAAAAAAGAACAGTGGTAAGTGAAATACCTGGTACAACAAAAGACGCAGTAGATGTAAAGCTTGAGACTCCCAACGGAACCGTAATTTTAATAGACACAGCAGGATTGAGGAGGAAAAGCCGGGTGAGCTCCAAGCTTGAGGCTTACAGCATCACAAGAACTGTAGAGAGTATCAGAAGATGCGACGTAGCTGTGCTGGTAATTGATGCAACAGAGGGTGTCACCGAACAGGACAAAAAGATAGCAGGCCTTATAGTTAAAGAAAAGAGGGGCATAATCGTTGCCCTTAACAAAACCGATCTAATAAACTCAACCAGAGAGCTTGTGAGAAATGCAAGGGAAGAGCTTTACTTTCTGCCAGAATTGGCTCCGTTCATCCTTACTTCTGCGTTAACGGGAAGAGGATTGAACAGGATTGTTCCCGAAGCCATTGAGATTAATGAAACCCTAAGCACAAGGGTCAAAACTTGGAAGGTAAACAAGGCAATTCAAAGCATTGTAGCCCATCACCACCCACCTGCCTCCAAGGGCAAGTACATAAAGATCTATTACGGAACCCAGGTGGAAACAAAACCACCCACCTTTGTGGTTTTCTCCAACTATCCTGAAGAGATACCGGATCACTACAAAAGGTACTTTGAGAAGTCCCTGAGGGAACACCTTGGATTTTCAAAGGTTCCTATTGAAGTCATTTGGCGCAAAAGGACTTAAGACTACAACCCTTTACATAACTCTGCTTCTTATACTCACCTCAGCAATGGTTGCCTTCTTCTCCTACCAGCTCAACATCAACTACCCTCTGGAAGGACTCGCCAACAAAACCTTAATCCTGAAGCCCGGAAGCAACGCTGCCGAATTGGTCAAACAGCTCAGAGAAAAGGGAGCCAATATCAGTCCCCGTTTTGTTCTTATCTACATGAGGATAAAGGGCTACGACAGAAAACTGAAGCCAGCCAAAATTAATATATCTCGCCACGACAGTGTTAAAAGTCTCATTGAAAAGGTGGTCAACTACACCCCCCGGCTTGTCAAAGTAACCCTATACGAAGGGATGGACACCTTTGAAATGGCAGAAACCTTGAAAAGAAAAGGTATTATAAAAAGCGAAAGGGAATTCTTAAACTTCACCATTTATAGACAACCATCTCTTGAGGGGAAACTTTTTCCAGATACTTATCTGCTTTCTGAAGACTTACCCGTGAAAGAGATCATCAAGGTTATGACGAAAAACTTTAAAAGCAAGATAGAGCCCCTTTTGTCTAAAAGCTCCATTTTGGGGCCTTACGAAACACTTATTGTCGCATCAATGATACAAAAAG
>WGAU01000103.1 GCA_015494645.1 Aquificota bacterium | reverse complement strand
CATCCGGAGTGGGCAAAGGAGCTTGAGAAGAAATCTCATAATTACCTTGCCTTTCTTGATTTTCCTGTTGAGATCAGAAAGCACATATACTCCACTAATCCAGTGGAAAGTATCAACTCAGGACTTCAGAGGATGGCCATTGAGATGGGGAATTACTTTCTTTAATTTGTTTTAACTTATGGTGTTGACGTGGAGCTTTGTTGGAGGTAAGTCTTGGTCAGAGTGGGCTCTTACACAAAATTTGGTTGAGGGCTCGCTTGGTGTTACTTTTCTCATTGGGTGACCCTCCTTTTTTAGAATTTTGTTTCTTCTTTCCTATACCTTACGAGCCACCATTTTTACAGGAATTTTAGTACATGACCGTCCGAACAGATTCAGAGAAGAAAAAATTCGTATTGTTGCGTTGACCTTAACCTTTTGTTTGTGGCATGTTTAAAAAAATGTTTATGTGGGGGTGTGCCATGAGGAAAGTTGTATCTGTTTTGATGGCTTTGTTGTTTATGAGCACCATTGCATTTGCTGGTAAGGATACAATAAAAATTGGTTCTATCTACATCTTTTCCGGTTTTGCGGCTACCTATGGACAGTTTGCAAAGCAGGGAATACTACTTGCCGTGGATGAGATCAACAAGTCTGGCGGAATCTTGGGGAAGAAGCTGGAGGTCTACTTTGAGGATTCCCATGCAAAGCCCGACAAGGCTTTGAGGGCCATAAGGAAGTTGGTGTTTGAAAAGAAGGTGGACTTCCTCGTGGGATTTGACAGCAGCGGTGTGGCAAAAAGTGTGGTGTCCTACATAAAGGAGCTGAAGATACCCACCATCATAACCCACGCGGCCACCCCAGATGTCACTGGCAAGCAGTGTAACAAGTATGTGTTCAGGATAAGCGTAAACATAAATCAGAATGTAATGGCGGCTGCAAAGATTGCCGCAAAAACAAAGGCTGTGAGGTGGACCACCATAGGACCTGACTATGCCTTTGGACACCAGTCCTGGGAGTACTTCCAGAAGTACCTAAAACAGCTCAACCCCAAAGCCCAATTTATGAAGACTGTAGCCTTTCCCAAGGTGGGAACGGAAGACTACACTCCTTACATAACCTCCATAATGGCCGCCAACCCCGATGGCGTGTTCATCTCCCTATGGTCCGGGGATCTCATTAACTTCGTAAAGCAGGCAAGAAAGATGGGCTTCTTTGACAAGGGCTACACCATTCTTATGTCCCTGGGTGCAGCTACTGAAGTGCTTTACGCCCTAAAAGACCAAATGCCCACAGGTATATGGGTTGGCACCAGATACTGGTTCCTTGCCAACAACTCTCCCGTAAACAAGCACTTCGTGGAGGCTTACAAGAAGAAGTACGGCGTCTATCCCAGCTACAATGCTCAGAACGCTTACGCCGCTGTATATGCTTTGAAATACGCTATTGAAAAAGCACAGAGCACAGATAAAGAGAAAGTCATTAAGGCCCTTGAAGGACTCGCCTTTGAGGCTCCCGCCGGCAAGATCTACATAAGGCCCGAAGATCATCAGGCTATACTCAACGTAACATGGGGCAAGACCGCCTACGATCCACACTACCCCATAAGGATTCTCAAGCCTATGGTGATCTTCAAGGGCGATGAGGTAACTCCTCCCGTATCTGCTACAGGATGCAAGATGGAGTAACACAGGAAAATGAGCGAAATCACCCTTATAAACTTTCTCAATGGGCTTTGCTATGGAATGCTTCTATTCATCATATCCGTCGGTCTTACGGTCATATTTGGAGTCATGGGCGTGCTCAACTTCGCCCATGGCTCCTTTTACATGGTGGGGGCTTACCTTGCTCTCACCATCATAGAGAAAACCCACAATTTCTGGCTCGCCCTTGTTTTGGCACCAACCTTAGTAGGGTTTCTTGGTGCCATAACTGAAGTGCTCTTTTTAAGGCTCCTTTACGAAAGAGATGTTTCCTTCCAACTTCTTCTGACCTTTGGCCTGCTTCTCATACTTGATGATGGAGTTAAGCTTGTATGGGGAGCGGGATATCACAGCGTTGATGCGCCTAAACTTCTCGCTGGCACGGTTAACATATTTGGAACGAGCTACCCCGTTTACAGCCTCTTCGTTGCAGCAGCAGGCCCCGTTGTGGCTCTTGTTCTGTGGCTCTTCTTTACAAAAAGCACCTACGGAAAGACCATAAGGGCCGCTGCCATGGATAGGGAAATGGCAGATGCTCTGGGTGTGAATGTAAAGGCGGTTTACACAGCGGTTTTCTTTTTGGGAAGCTTTTTAGCGGGAATGGCTGGTGTCCTTGCAGCACCGCTGAGAGCCATAGGGCCATCTATGGGAGACAAGATCATCATAGCAGCCTTCATTGTGGTTGTGGTTGGTGGACTGGGAAGCTTCCCAGGTGCCTTTTTAGGGGCGGTTATATTGGGGCTTGTTGAAGCCTTTGGTGTGCAGTTCGCTCCCAAGATCCAGATGGCCCTTCCGTATATGTTGCTTGCCGTAATCCTGCTCGTAAGACCTAGAGGACTCTTGGGAAGGGAAGGATGAGGAAAGCTCTTGCCGCCCTTCTCTTGGTGTCTCTCTTTGTTTTTCCCTTTTTCTCCGAAATGTTTGTTTTGCTTTTTGCCACAGAGATACTGATTTTTTCCATCTTTGCCCTAAGCTTTAACCTGCTTTTTGGATGCACTGGACTTCTCTCATTCGGACACGCAGCCTTTTTCGGAATAGGAGGCTATACAGCTGTCCTTTTGGCATACCACACCCACATGGGATTTATCCCCATACTTCTGCTTTCGGCTGTCGCAGCTTTCTTTTCCGCCTGCATCATTGGCTTTTTTTGTGTGAGAAGGGATGAGATCTACTTTGCCATGCTTACCCTTGGCTTTGGTATGATGGTCTTCACCGTTGTGCATCAGTGGAGAAGCTTAACGGGGGGAAGTGATGGACTCTCTGGCTTTAGCCTACCAGAGCTCTCTCTTCTATTCGCCAAGGTCTCCATCTCACCACCCAAGACTTTCTACTTCCTGACCCTGTTTTTCTTTTTAGCCACCCTGCTATTCTTAAAAAGGCTTCTTGATTCCCCCTTTGGCTTGATAATCCGTTCAATAAGGGAAAACCCCGAAAGATCTGCCTTTATAGGTGTAAACGTAAGCTTTTACCGATGGGTATCCTTTGTAATTGCAGGAACCTTAGCGGGAGTTGCTGGAGTCCTTTTCGTTTTCTACGACAGGATGGCCTCTCCCAGCATGGTTCACTGGACCATGTCTGCCCGCCCAGTGTTGATGAGCATCCTTGGTGGGGCAAGGAGTTTTCTTGGACCCGTTATAGGTGCGGTGGTGTTTTACATCTTAGAGTATATAGTAACGCAGTTCACTGAAAACTGGATGATATTCTTGGGCTGCATACTTGTACCCATAGTGATATTCTTTCCCGACGGCATATTGGGAAGCCTTGAAAAGTGGATCGCTAAAAGGCGGGGCAGGAAATGACTCCTATACTTAAGGTGGAGAAACTTACCAAGTGCTTTGGAGACTTCTGCGCCGTTAAAAACGTCTCCTTAGAGGTGATGAAGGAAGAGATAGTTGCCCTTATAGGACCCAACGGAGCAGGCAAGACCACCTTTTACAATGTTCTCACGGGAAGGTACAAGGCTACATCGGGAAGGGTTATCTTCTGCGGCAAAGATATCACCAACCTCTCTCCTCACAGGATCGTGAGGCTTGGACTTTCAAGATCCTTTCAGATAACTAATATATTTCTGGAAAACACCGTTCTTGAAAATCTCCTTGCCCCTATCCTTATAAGGGAAGGCTTAGGCCTCGCTTTTCTTAAAAAACTTCACAAGTGTGAAAAGCAGATCCAGGAGGCCCACAGAATTCTTGAGCTTATAGGACTTTCTGATAAAGCGGATGTTCCTGCATCACTTCTGGCTTATGGAGACAAGAGAGCGGTTGAAATAGGCATTGTCCTTGCCGCTAAGCCTAAGATGGTGCTTCTTGACGAACCTACTGCGGGGATGACCCCTGTAGAAACAGACAAGATGATTTCGCTAATAAAAAAGCTCTTTGAGGAAACCAAGATCACCTTTCTCATAACCGAGCACGACATGAAGGTGGTTTTTTCCATTGCCAAGAGGATCTTTGTGCTTCACCAGGGGGAACTCCTCGCCCAGGGTACTCCCGAAGAGATTCGAGCCAACCCTAAGGTAAGGGAGGCCTATCTGGGAGGCAGTGTGGATGCTTAACGTTAAAGAGATCCACTCCTACTACGGCGAAAGCCATGTTATTCAAGGGTTGTCTCTTAGGGTTGATAGGGGAGAAATCGTCTGCCTTTTGGGAAGAAACGGTGCTGGCAAAAGCACTACCATGAAGAGCATAATGGGCATAGTTGTTCCGAGAGAAGGAAGCGTGCTTTTCAAGGGAAAGGATGTGACAAAACTTCCACTCCACAAAAAGGCCAGAATGGGTATAGCCTATGTGCCTGAAGATAGAAGGGTTTTTTCAGAACTGACGGTGGAAGAAAACTTGGAGGTAGCCTACCACGCAGTGAGAAGAGAAGGAAAGTGGGACTTGAAAAGCGTATTTGAAGCCTTTCCCGTACTGAAAAAGCTGAGGAACAGAAAAGCAGGGAACCTCAGCGGAGGAGAGCAACAGATTCTTGTCATAGCAAGGGCACTTATTACCAACCCTGAGCTTATACTGCTTGATGAACCATGTGAAGGACTGGCTCCAGTGATAGTAGAGGAGCTTGAAAAGATAATAAAGGAATTAAAGGGAGGGGTAACCATACTGCTTGCCGAGCAGAACACACGTTTTGCCCTATCGGTATCGGACAGAGGATATGTTATAGAGAAAGGAAGGGTAGTGTTTTCTGGAAGTTCTCAAGAGCTTACCTCAAACGAAGAAGTGCAGAAGCGTTATCTTGCCGTATAAGCCTTGTTTTATTTGAAGATTGAACTGAATAAAGATAAATCTCATGTCACTGAATGTTGGTTTGGTGGAGGAGGATGAGGTTATGCTTGTGATCCCAGCGGTGGATATAAAGGATGGAAAGTGCGTTAGGCTTTACAAAGGGCTTAAAGAGGAGGTGAAGGTCTATTCTGACAATCCTGTGGATATGGCGAAGTTCTGGGTGGATCAGGGAGCGAAAAGGCTTCATGTGGTGGATTTAGACGGTGCTTTTGAAGGCAAGCCGGCCAATTTGAAAATTATAGAGAAGATAGCATCTTCTATAAACGTGCCTGTGGAGGTCGGGGGAGGCGTAAGGGAGCTTTCGGTGGTTAAGTCCCTTTTTGATGCGGGGGCCTCGCTGGTTATAATAGGCACGCTAATTCTTGAGGATTTCAGTACCTTTGAAGAGATATGCCGCATCTTTCCCAGAAGGATTATAGCAGGCATTGACGGTAAGATGGGCAAGGTGGCGGTTAAGGGGTGGGAGGCAGATACTGATGTATCGGTTGTTGAGCTGGGGAAAAAGGTTTCATCGCTGCCTGTTGAGTCTATAATCTTTACCGAAATAACAAGGGATGGAACCCTTGAGGGAGTTGAAAGGGTTCTTACAAGGAGACTTGCAGAAAGTGTGGATGTTCCTGTAATTGCTTCAGGGGGAGTGGCATCCCTTGAGGACATTAAGGCGGTTAAAGAGTTGGAGCCTTTTGGGGTTATTGGAGTGATCGTGGGAAAGGCTCTGTACGAAAGGCGTTTTGATCTAAAAGAGGCTTTGAGGGTAGCGGATGTTGGCTAAAAGGATCATACCGTGTTTGGACGTTAAAGAGGGGAGAGTGGTTAAGGGGGTAAACTTTGTGAATCTTGTGGACGCAGGAGATCCTGTGGAAAACGCCAAGTTTTACGACGAACAGATGGCGGATGAGCTGGTCTTTCTTGATATTACCGCTTCTTACGAAAAGCGCTTTATAATGATAGACGTGGTGAGAAGGGTTGCGGAAAGTGTGTTTATGCCCTTTACCGTTGGTGGGGGGATTCGCACCCTTGAAGACATTAGGGCACTACTCAAGGCAGGTGCCGACAAGGTTTCCATCAACACCGCAGCGGTTAAAGATCCTCGCTTGGTTTACAACGCCGCCAGGGCCTTTGGAAGCCAGTGTATAGTGGTTGCCATAGATGCCAAGAAGAAGGGAGACTCGTGGGAGGTTTACATACACGGTGGAAGGACGCCTACAGGGATAGACGCGGTGGAATGGGCTAAAAAAGTGCAGGATCTCGGAGCTGGGGAGATACTTTTAACCAGCATGGATAGGGATGGTACCAAGGAGGGATACGATATTGAGCTTACAAGAGCCATTTCGGAAGCTGTAGAGATACCCGTTATAGCTTCTGGAGGTGCAGGTAATTTGGAGCATCTATACGAGGGAATTGTCCATGGCAAGGCAGATGCTGTGCTTGCCGCTTCTATATTCCATTTCCGAGAATACACTGTCATTGAAGCAAAGAAGTACCTCAGAGAGCGGGGAGTCCCCGTGAGGCTCTAAAAATGGGTCTGTCCCTTTTAGGTGCCATTCTACTTTTTTTATCCTTTGTTCCCTTTTGGGGACACTCTGCATTTGCTTTTTTGGCCTTCATCCCTTACGGACTTATGCACAAAAGAAAAGCTAAGGTTTTTCACTTCTGGCTTTCCGGACTTGTCTTCTGGCTTTTGGCTTTATACTGGATTCCTGGAACTCTCAACACCTATGGCAATACCGGTTGGTTCATTGCCCTTTTGGGCTATGCAACGCTTGCTCTGTATCTTTCCCTTTACTTTTTAGTGTGGGGAGCTGTTTCTGTAAGTATAAGAAATATACTTGCTTTCTTCGGAGCTTTTGTCCTTTTAGAGTGGCTGAGGCTCAAACTCATTTATGGATTCCCTTTTTTTATGATTTCCCATGCTCTGGCGGATATTCCCTTCTTTTTGCAGGTGGCAAGTCTTTTTGGGCAGTGGGGGGTGGACTTTGGCGTTCTTGCGGTAGGTGCCGCCGTTGTAGATAGAAAAT
>WGAU01000102.1 GCA_015494645.1 Aquificota bacterium | reverse complement strand
CTTCGTACTTGTAGTATATCCTTGCGGGGGTGTCCAAAAATCTTTCAAGGCCATAGGCTCTGTACAGAGGAGTGGGTCTCCACAGGGCGTATATTTCCAAAATTTCTTCTGGTATTTCTATCCATCTTTCTGTGGACACTTCTTGTTCTATAAGGGCTTTGGGAAAAAGAGGCTCTAAGTCTTCTGGGCTTATGGGCTTTTTGGTTTTGGGATTCAGAGGAACATCCAAGGATCTTGGTAGATCAGGCAGTGCGTTGTACCAGTTTTTAGGTATTTCTGTGTCAATGATAAACCTTTTCTTCATGATTCACCTCCAGCTTTTTAAAAGGCGTATATGAGTTTTATCCAGACGTTGTTGCCTTGGGGCCTGTTCTTAACACCAAACTCAAATTGGCTTTTGGCTATGAGGGAGAGTCTTTTGTAGTTGAGCATTACAGTGGGACCTAACGCGTAGGCTCTCCCTCTCTGGTTCTCCACATCTTTACCGTCAATCTCGTCATCTGTGGTTTGGAAGTAAGCGTATCCCGAGAGTCCTACGCGCATCCATTTTACAGGAGAGTATCCAATGGCGCAGTCAAAGTGAAATTCCTGTCCCGGTTTAAGTGATGTTTCCTTTCCTGTTCTGGGATCTATGTAGTCGTTGTTGGTAGTGTTTATATCGTACATGAGCTTTAGCGATGCAGAAAAGCCACTTGGATGCAGAAAAGTGAGGGCAAACACAGGCTCAAAGGTCCAGAAGTTCTTTCCTATGTTTACCGGTCTGTGCTTGTCGTATTCCCCTGTTGGAACGTAGATATCTATACCCAAGGCAGCGTGCAGGTACTTGCTGTGCCATGCAAGTATAAAAGGATCAACTATAATATCGGCAAGCCCTCTCTTGTGAACGTGGAAGGCCTTGGAGTTGGCGTTTACTTCCACCCATGGGATAAACAGGTGGGTAGCGTAGCTTGCTCCAAGGATCTTGATTTTGGACACGTATATGAGTCTCAGGATGTTTCCGTAAACCCTCAATGAAAAGTCATCCAGTGGACCGCTGTTTATGGTGTTTCCAGAGTTGTCCTTGTATTCGTCTGCAAAGTAAAAGTAGTTGTAATCTATAGCGTAAAATCCTGGCGGGGGAACAGCGCCTACAAGAAAATCCTCTGCTCCGTTGGGGTAATGATCGCCTCCTCCTGCAAAGGCTGTTGTTTTTAAAATGATAATGCAAAACAGAAGTATCAAAAAACGTTTCATAGTTTACCTCCCTTCTTTTCCTTTAAAGTTGAATATGGAAGGTTAGTCCAAGGATGGGTTATGAGGGCATGGCAGACCCCTCAAGGGGCCTGCCACCACCATATAAGAAAAAACCAGTTTTTGTTTGTGTGATACTTTGCCATTTAGGGCAATAAAAGCAGAAGTGCCTATGCAAGTCAACACGTCGGCTATTAAATAAATCTGACAAAGCAATGTTGACAAAAAATTTGAGTGGTATATTTATAGATACCGGTGTTAGCACTCGTCAGTAGTGAGTGCTAACAAAAATCTGAAAGAAGGAGGTGGGAGGATGAAGATCCAGCCACTTTACGACAGGGTGCTTGTGAAACCTTACGAGGAAGAGGAGAAGAGGACAAAGGGAGGGATTATCATTCCTGATACTGCCAAAGAAAAGCCCCAGCGTGGAAAAGTAGTGGCTGTTGGTGAGGGAAGGATCCTTGAGAACGGTCAGAGGGTTCCTCTCACCGTTAAGGTGGGTGATGAGGTTATCTTTGGCAAGTATGCTGGGACAGAGATAGAGGTTGATGATGAGAAGTACCTCGTTATGAGGGAAGAAGACATTTATGCCATTGTGAAGGAATAAAAATACTTGAAAAGGAGGTGAGAAGATGGCTGCGAAGGATTTGATCTTCAGCGAAGAGGCCAGGGCGAAGGTAGCCAAGGGCTTGGACAAGCTTGCTGATGCGGTAAAGGTAACTTTGGGTCCAAGGGGAAGGAATGTTGTTATTGAGAAAAAGTTTGGTTCTCCTTTGATCACTAAGGACGGTGTGACCGTTGCTAAAGAAATAGAGCTTGAGGATAGGTTTGAAAACCTTGGTGCCCAGCTTGTGAAGGAAGTTGCTTCCAAGACCAATGATGTGGCTGGTGATGGTACCACTACTGCTACTGTGTTGGCTCAGGCCATATTTAAGGAAGGTTTGAAGAGCCTGGCCGCTGGTGCCAATGCTATGAGCCTCAAGAGGGGAATTGACAAGGCCGTTAACAAAGTGGTTGAGACACTCAAGAGCATGGCCAGAGAGGTCCAGGAGAAAAAGGAGATTGCTCAGGTAGCTGCTATATCTGCCAACAACGATGAGGAGATTGGGAACCTGATTGCCGATGCTATGGAGAAGGTGGGTAAGGATGGTGTTATAACCGTTGAAGAAGCCAAAGGTTTGGAAACTACCTTGGAAGTGGTTGAGGGTATGCAGTTTGATAGAGGATATCTCTCTCCGTATTTTGTGACCGATCCTGACAAGATGGAGTGTGTGCTTGAGGAACCTTACATCCTGATCCATGAAAAGAAGATAAGCAATCTCAGGGATATGTTGCCTTTACTTGAGGAAGTGGCCAGGTCTGGAAAACCGTTGCTGGTGATTGCAGAGGATGTTGAGGGAGAAGCGCTTGCCACTTTGGTGGTGAACAAGCTCCGTGGCACCTTGATGGCCTGTGCTGTTAAGGCTCCTGGCTTTGGTGAAAGAAGGAAGGAGATGCTGAAGGATATTGCTATCCTTACCGGTGGTCAGGTGGTGTCTGAGGAGCTTGGTATCAAGCTTGAGAATGTGAGACTGCAGGATCTCGGTAGGGCCAAGAAGGTAATTGTAGACAAAGAGCACACCACCATCGTTGGTGGAATGGGTGATCCCAAGCAGATTGAGGGTAGGATCAAGGAGATAAAAGTCCAGATTGAAAAGACCACCTCTGAGTATGACAAGGAGAAGCTTCAGGAGAGGTTGGCCAAGCTGGTGGGTGGTGTGGCTGTAATCAAGGTAGGTGCAGCTACTGAAACTGAAATGAAGGAGAAGAAGGCAAGGGTTGAGGATGCCCTCAACGCTACCAAGGCTGCTGTGGAAGAGGGTATTGTTCCCGGTGGTGGTGTGGCACTTCTCAGGTGTCAGAAGGCCCTTGAGGATCTTAAGGTTGACAATGAAGATGAGCAGATCGGTGTGAACATTGTGAAAAAGGCTCTTGAATCTCCTGTTAAGCAGATAGCGGATAATGCTGGTATAGAGGGATCTATTGTAGTTGAGGAGATCAAGAAGAACGATGATCCAAACTTTGGCTTCAACGCTGCTACCCTTGAGTATGGTGATATGTACAAAGAGGGTATCATTGATCCTGTGAAGGTGGTGAGGTGTGCCCTTCAGAATGCTGCCAGCGTGGCCGGCTTGATGCTCACAACTGAGTGTGCCATTGTGGAGATACCGGAGAAGGAAAAGAACACCGCTCCTCCAATGCCTGAGTATTAAGGAAGGAAAAGGGGCGGCTTCCGAAAGGAGGTCGCCCCTTTTTATTTAGTTGTTTTTGGAAAGCTGAAGCTTTACAAAGAAACTAATTGATCTGTTGTAAGTTCTTTCTGCTTCTTCGGTGAAATAACAGGCAGGAAGCTCACCTCTGGATCTGTGATAGGCGATGCACTCGCAACAGTAGCCCTTCTTGGAACAGGGCTCATAGGAGCAGTTGCACATCTCCATGTTTTTCTCAAAGTTCTTGCAGCCTGAGTGTTTCAAGCTTCCGCTCCTTCGGTGTTTAAAGAGGCAAGATACTTGTTAACCTTGGCCATAAGGCGTGACTTCTTCCTTGCGGCTTCGTTTTTGTGGAAAACCCCTTTGGAAGCGGCTTTGTCAATGGCCTTCTGGGCTATCCTTACTTTTTCCATAAGAGAGTCCTTTGCCTCTTTAGCCTCAATGGCTAAAAGCACTTTTTTTATGCATGTCTTGACGTAACTTCTTATGGCTTTGTTGCGAAGCCTCCTCTTTTCTGCCTGTCTCATCCTCTTCTTAGCCGATTTGATGTTAGGCAACCTGCTCCCTCCTTAGCCGTTTTTGCGTGGGCATTGAATGCCACAAAAGCACTTAGCTGTCAATATCTTCGCCTTGATACGAGCATTTGCATTCTATTTGATCCACCACCGTGTAGGGATCAGTTCTTTTTTCAAACATCTCTTCAATGAGCTTTCTGTAAAGTCCTTTTTTCTCCATCTTTTCTAAAAGCTCGTTGGCAAGCTTGTCTTTGAGCATCACCAAGAACAGATTCTCAAGTCTGTCCCTTCTGAAGCTTTCAAACCTTCCTGTCTTTTCAAGGAACTTTCTGTGTTCAAAAATACCCTCTATGAGTTCGTTGAATCCTTCATCTTTCATTGCGCTTACTTTGTATATGGGAACCTTCCAGCCGTCCTCTCGGGGAGCGCTCATCTCTAACATGATCTTCAATTCCCTTACGGTTTTGTCCGCTTCGGGTTTGTCGCCTTTGTTGACTACAAATATGTCTGCTATTTCCAATACCCCTGCCTTTATCGCTTGGATATCATCTCCCAGTCCAGGAACCGTCACGACTATGGTGGTATCTGCCGTTTTTACAATGTCCACCTCGTCCTGTCCTACCCCTACTGTTTCCACAATGATTATATCCATACCCATGGCGTCCATTACCTGAATGACATCGTCAGTGCATTTGGCCAGTCCGCCTAAGTGTCCTCTGGTGGCTAAAGATTTTATAAAAACCCCTTCATCAAGGGAGTGTTCCTGCATGCGGATTCTGTCTCCCAGTATGGCACCGCCTGAGAATGGACTGGTGGGATCTATAGCAACTACTCCAACCTTGAGATTTCTCTTTCTCAAATGGGAAACCAGCCGGTTTATCATGGTGCTTTTGCCGGCTCCTGGAGGGCCCGTTATACCAAGGATATATGCCCTGCCAGTGTGGGGATATATCCTTTTAAGTATTTCTTTTCCTTCAGGGTACTCGTCTTCAACCAATCTTATGGCTCGTGCTGCTGCCCTTCTATCTCCCTTTAGGAGCTTGTCAATCAATCCCATGATTACACCTCGCAAGGGTTGTGTAGATTTGATAGAGCATAAAGGCCTTTCTGGATAAGTCGTAGCTTCTGTTGAGAAGGACTTTAAGACACGCTAAATGGCCCATAGGTCGTTGGGCGATGTTTTTTGCGATTTTGAAGGCTTCTTCCTTTACCTGCTGGTGGGGAACGACCCTGTGGACTATTCCGTACTTGAAGGCTTCTTTGGCAGTAAGCATCCTTGCGGAGAAGAAGATTTCTTTGGCCCTTCTGTTGCCCACGAGTCTTTTAAGCCTTTGGGTCCCACCGAATCCCGTAATTATTCCCATCTTGCATGCTGTGTGAGCGATTCTTGCTCTGTCAGATGCTATTCGCAGATCACATGCCATGGAGAAATCAAAGCCTCCTCCCATACAGTAGCCGTCTATGGCGGCTATTATAACTTGTGGAACCTTTTCCATGGTGTTGAAGAGATTGTGCCCTAAATCGCAGAACCATAGTGCCTTTTGCTTGTCAAATTGGGCGAGTTCTTTTATATCCGCACCTGCTACAAAAACCTTTTCCCCACCGCTTGTCACCACAACGGCTTTTATCTTTTCTTGGTAGGTCAAACTCCGAAAAAAGAGGGTTAACTCTTTTAAGGTTTCAATGCTTAGGGTATTCATGTTTTGGGGGCGGTTGATGTGCAAATGAACCACCGCCCCTTTCGTAGAAACTTCAATGTTTTTGTAGGTTACAGCTTCACAGGACGTGGCTTCACGTTGTTCCTCACCCATTCAACGATCTCCTCAAGGGCTGTGCCGGGCAGAAAGATTTCTTTAACACCTACTTCTTTTAGTTTGGGAATATCGTCTAAAGGTATGATACCTCCTCCAAAGACAACAATATCTTCTAAACCAGCTTCTTTAAGTTTTTGCATCAGCGTGGGGAAGACGTACATGTGCGCTCCTGAGAGGATGCTTATACCAATGGCGTCAACATCTTCTTCAAGGGCTGCCTGAACTATCTGATCAATGGAC
>WGAU01000101.1 GCA_015494645.1 Aquificota bacterium | reverse complement strand
GGCTCTCTTGTTCTTACCGATGTTTTGGCAAACTTGCATGAAGGCTCCCTTAAGTTTTCTTCGGTGGTGTTGTTGAAGGATGTAGGCATAGGGAGTGGAAACAAGCAAGTGCTTAGGCTCTCAGGGAACTTCTTTGTTGAAGGAAGGGATAAAGATCTGAAAAGTGTTGTGGATCAATTGTTGGTGGAGATTTCAGGGTGGCAGTATCAGCATGAAGATACAAAGGTTTCAGTAAAAACGGCTCGTCTAAAATTGTTTAATGCAACCTTGAACTATTTCAACGGAACCGCTTTGGGTTCTGTTGGTGCGAGACTTGAGGAAACTCAGGTCATATTTAAACTTGGAAATTTCACCACCAGCGTTTTTGTTCCTGAGTTTTCTCTTGATGCGGTTCTGAATGGAAAGAAGATTTTCGTGAAAAGTCTTATGGCAAAGGTTATCCAGGACAATACTGGATCGCTTGATATTAAAGGAAAACTCACGGTTCCAAAAAGTCCAGAGGATATAATTTTCGGTAATTATACCTTAGATATAGCTGCTCAGAAGCTGCACTATGCTGATCTACGTTTAGAAAAGTTTTTCCTGAAGGGGGATGGAAAGAATAAGTTTTCCGTAGCTTTTGATCTGTCAGGTAACTTTGGCAGGGTGAGAAGTGGAGGGGAGCTTGAAAGGAACCCTGCAAGGCGTTGGCTTTATCTGTATTTACCTGAGTTCTATTTTGATCTTTCAAAGAGGAAAAGGACAACTCCAGGGAGGAAAAACAAGAAGAAACCTTCAAGACCAGTCAAGTTTGATTTTTCCTATCTGAAGCGAGTTAGAAGATACATAAACGGATTGGATATTAAGATCAACCGTGTGGACGTTAAAGGGCTTTTGCCTATGGGAAATCTTATGGTTTCCGCTGATATTGGAAGTATTCCCCAAAGGGTTTCCATTTCTGGTGAATACTGTTACGCTACCTTGGGAGTGGATGTGGCCATTGAAAATTACTCCAACCTGCTTGTGACAGGTGATGTTACGGTAATTTCTGCTCCTTTTGATTCATTCTTGGCATGCTTTGTTGAGAAGGCTCCAGTTTATGTCAAGGGCGATACCAGATTGGACCTCTCCTTTGAGACAACAGGAGGCGATGATAAGACCTTGAAAGATGGTTTAAATTTTACGGTAAATGGGAAAATTAGGAACGGTCAAGTTCTGAAACTTTCCAATATTGACAGGAGATTGCAGTGGGTACTGGATGTTTTAGAGTTTCTGAAACTGAAGGATAACTTGCTGCACGATGCTTTGCCTTTTTCTGAGGTTTCTTTTTACGCTAAAGGGGGAGTGAAAAAAATTCATCTTAAAAAGTTCTTTTTGGCTTCTCCTATTGGTAATATGAGATTGATGCTTGCGGGCGATGTTGTTCTGGAGCCAAAGGTTGCTAAGTGTTTGAAGGGGGTTGCTAAGGTGTTAGGAGTTAAGAGAACTCTGGAAATTTGCGATGAGAAGGGTGAGAAAAAATGAGAAAAGTGTGTTTGTCCTTTTGTATCTTTGTTCTTTTTATATCTTTTGCGTTGGCGGAAGAATCCAAAATAGATGTGGAAACAGAAAGGCTTGCCCGGTGGTACATAAACTACGCCAGCTATCTTATTGATGTTGGTAAGTATATGGAAGCTTTAGAGAATTACGAGACAGCCTATGAGATTTCCCGCTATCCTAAGATAAAGGCTGAGGCTTTGTTGGCCAAGGCCATGTTGTTAGCCACTTTCTTGGATGCCCCCGAGGAGGCGATTAAGACCTATCAGAAGATAGAGAGGGAGTTTCCAGAGAAGGCCGAGATTGCTGTGTATCGTCAGGCACTT
Organism: Aquificota bacterium; assembly: GCA_015494645.1. Taxonomy (GTDB): domain Bacteria; phylum Thermosulfidibacterota; class Thermosulfidibacteria; order Thermosulfidibacterales; family Thermosulfidibacteraceae; genus Thermosulfidibacter. The sequence continues at coordinate 1,182 of WGAU01000101.1, read as the reverse complement.
TTGCTTTTCCAGATGGAGAAGTATCCTGAGGCTAAAAGGATTTTAAAGAGGTATATGCGGGCTTATCCTGAAGGGATTTTTAGGTTTCAGGCGGAGGCGTTGTTGAGAGAAGTGGAGCGGTTGGAGGTTCGTCCTCCTAAGCCAAAAATGGTGAAACCGGTGGAAACTCCTATTTTAAGGGTCAGAATAGGTCGTCCCATCAGTAGAGTAAGTTTATCTTCCACAAAAGGCGAAATCTGTTTGGAAGGGACTGGTAGGTGTGGGAGGGCTTTTGAAATCAAATATGCAAATGGGAGCGCAAATGTTGTTGGGGTTGGTGCTTTTAGAAGCGTATGCTTTGTGTCTTCAGATCCGATTAAAGTACAGGGGACTCTGAAAAAGATGGTTAGAGGCAAAATTTGTGTAAGTGTGTATCGTAGTAAGTTGTTGGTGGTTAATTGGGTGGACATAGAAAGCTACCTTTTGTCTGTGGTGCCTTCTGAATCAATAGCATCATGGCCTATAGAGAGTTTGAAGGCTCAGGCTGTAGCTTCCAGAACCTATGCGTACTATCAGAAGATTCATAGAAAGAATAGGCCCTACGATTTGGTTGATAGCGAGGGCGATCAAGCTTATGGTGGTGTTACCAGAGAGCATCCGAGATCAACGAAAGCAGTCAGAGAGACGAAAGGGCAGGTTTTGGTTTACAACGGCAAACCCATTCTTGCTATGTTTTCTGCGAACAGTGGTGGATATACGGCGGATCCTAAAGCGGTGTTTGATTTAAGAAAGCCGTATCTTATTGCTAAGCCCGATCCAGAAAGCCTTAAAGGAAAAATGGCGAGGTGGGAAAGGGTGTACACTGTGAATGAAATTGAGAGAAAGCTGAGAAGGATTGGAATAAGAGTGAATGGCCTTGTCAATATAGAACCTGCTGTGAAAGGACCTTCGGGAAGGGTGGTAAAGGTAAAGATCATTGATAGAAACGGAGTTAGAATTCTAAGAACCCGAACCACACTCAGGAGAGCTTTGCGTTTGCCTGATATATTGATGTACATTCGTAAACATGGAAACAAATTTTTGTTTGAGGGTAGGGGGTTTGGACATGGAGTTGGCTATTCCCAGTGGGGATCAGCTTTTATGGGTAAAAAGATGAGCTACAGAGATATATTGAAGTTTTATTACCCCAACGCGTACTTGGTT
>WGAU01000100.1 GCA_015494645.1 Aquificota bacterium | reverse complement strand
CATCCGGGCTCCAGCACTTCCGCTATCTTCTTGTTTATTAAAGTGGCCCCTATGGGAAAACCGTTACCCAAGGCCTTGGCGGATGTGAGAATGTCAGGCTCTACACCTTCTAACTGGTATGCGTAAAGGCTACCGCATCTTCCCACACCTGTCTGCACTTCGTCTAAAATCAGAAGGAGATTGTGGCTGAGACATATCTCTTTAAGATTCCTTAGGTAACCTTTGGGGGGAACAACAACGCCTCCTTCCCCCTGCACCGGCTCTACCATTACCGCCACTGTTTGGGGTGTTATGGCCTTTTCCACGGCTTCCGGATCGCCAAAAGGGACCTGTTTGAATCCTTCTGGAAGGGGATCGAAACCTTTTTTTACCTTCTCCTGTCCTGTTGCAGCTACCATTGCCAAGGTTCTTCCGTGAAAGGAGCCGTAGGCCGTGATGATTTCGTAAGCTCCATTTTTGAACTTTTTACCCCAAAGCCTTGCAAACTTGACGGCGGCTTCGTTTGCCTCTGCTCCTGAGTTGCAGAAAAAGGCTCTGCTGGAGAAGGTAAGTTCGTTCAAGAAGCTTGCAAGCTCCGCTTCCTGTGGAATATGGTACAGGTTGGATACGTGCCAAAGCCTTTCAGCCTGCTCTTTTAGAGCCTTCACTATCCTTGGATGACAGTGTCCCAAGGATACCGTCGCTATCCCTGTGGCAAAATCCAAGTACCTTTTTCCATCGGCATCCCATAAGTAGCATCCCTCACCCTTTACGAAGGCCACAGGGTACTGGCTGTAGGTGGGAGCGAGGTTATTTAATGTTAGCTCTCTGTAGTACTGATTGTTCTTATGCATAGCTGTGGAGACCGGAGATGATCAGGTTCACCCCCAGGTATGTGAACAACACTGCGGCGAACCCGACAATGGACAGAAAAGCGGCCTTCTTGCCTCTCCATCCCCTTGCGTATCTTGCGTGAAGATAGGCGGCGTATATGAACCATGTAATCAGCGACCATGTTTCTTTCGGGTCCCAGCTCCAGTAGGAACCCCATGCGTAATGTGCCCATGCAGCACCGGTGATGATACCTAAGGTGAGCAGGGGAAAGCCTATTAGCACTGCCTTGTAATTTATATCGTCCAGTACTTCGGCGGATGGCAATCTGTCCCAGAATCCACCTTGTTTGTTTAGCCTTAGAAGGTACATGATGCTTGCTCCGCAGGAAACGGCAAAGGCGGCATAGGAGAGAAAGGCGGTTATGACATGGGCTATCAACCAGTTGCTTTGAAGGGCTGGAATGAGGGGTTCAACCTCTGTTCTTATGCCGGGACCTCCAAGGGAAGTGTAAGCTAAAATGAGAAATGTGAATGGGGTGACAAAGGCTCCAAGGGTCCTGTTCTTGTACTTCAGTTCAAACAGGAGCTGAAGTACGGCAATTGACCAGGCGAAGAAAACCATGGACTCGTAGAGGTTTGTAAAGGGAGCGTGTCCCCATCCCTTTTTTATAGAAATATACGTTCTCACCACCATTGCTACTGTTAAAAGAACCCCCGTAGCTGCGTTTATCAGTGAGGCAATCTTCCCCACTTTGGAGCTTTTTGTGACAAGATGGGAAAGGTATAAAACAAAGGAGCCAAGAGCCGTGAATGTGGCTATTGCTACAAAGGTTGTATCCTTCATTTTTAGACTCCTTTCACTTTTGAATTTCTTCCTTCACTCTATTACATAACCCCTCTGCGAACTTTTTGAAACCCTCAAGGTTCCTGTTCGTGGACATGCCAATGGCTATTTCCACATCTTTGCCCTTTGGGGTGATCCAGACAAAAATCCTTCTGTGGGGATAGAAAAAGGTAAACAGCAGGGCCACACACATTATTATGCACCCCAGCCAAACCAGCCATACCCCTGGATCCTTGCTTACCTGTAGGACTGTATAAAATACAGGCTCAAATTTTACAAACTTCACTTCGTAATCGCTCTCTTTTTCGTGTACGTTGGGGAAGAAGGCAAAGACCCATGTCTTGGTAACCGTCCCGTCTTTTTTCTTGATCTTTACCAGAGCGGCGGGATTTCGGAGTTCCTGAGAACGGGTGGTGGGACCTTCAGCGGTTATTACAAAATCTGGGTAGAATGCCACCAGCTCTAAAAAGATTCCCAGATTGGGGACTTCTCTGTTTTCTCCGACCTTAAGGGATACTGTGGAGGTCTTGCCTGTCTTTTTGTCCCTGACCTTTAAGGTGAGAACCCCTCCCTGAGAAGAAAATACACCGTAGGATGCCTGATAGAAGTAAATACCTTTGTAGACCAGAGGATGGTTTACCTCAACTTTGGCTCTTTTGACTACTTGGCCGTTTTCTATCACCTCAAGCTCGCTTATGTAATCCTTGGGCACATCGGGTTTGTTTTCGTAGAAGAGAATTTTGAAGTCGTTGCACTTGACCTCAAAGGGCAGGATCTTGTTGCTGAAACCACCTCTTAATATCACATTGTTGCTCTTTCCTCCTTCCACTAAGGTCATGTTGCCGGTGAAACCGAATATGCCTCCTATAAGTCCGCCAATGAGGACAATGAGGATAGACAAGTGGGTTATGTAAACTCCCATCCTGTTCCAGAGTCCCTTTTCTGCAAACATATATAACGTGCTTCCCTGCTGTTCTCTCTCTTTTATCGGAAAGCCCTTTTCTTTTAGGATCTTTTCTACCTTTTCTGAGGCTTCCTGTACGGACAGCTTTTTGGTCTTGTGAACGCACTTGACTTGAGTTTCGCTTAGGTACTCCCTGCCTCTTATCCTGGATTCCTTTTTAAAGAACCTTAAAACCCTTGGGAGCCTGTCAATGGAGCAGACGATAAGATTGACGGAGAAGAGCACGAGGAGGAGGTGAAACCACCAGGAGTGGTACATATCGTAAAGCTTAAGGTCCTTTATGATTTTAGTCAGGGTCGGGCCGTAAAGCTGCTCGTATCCTTCTGGAACAGGCTGCTGCTTAATAACAGTTCCTATGATGGAGGTGGCAGCTATAAGAAAAAAGAGGGTAATGGCGGTTTTTATGGATGCGAATATGTCCCAGATCTTCTTCAACTTACCTCTCCTTTGCGTTAGTGATGATTTGGAAAAAGTTAACTACTCTAACTTTCATTGTCAATGATTTTTAAGGTTGAGGCGGGGCTTTCATAAATTTGCGCATCAGCTCTTTCTTAGAGGAAACCCCAAGTTTTCTGTAGATCCTCTGTAAGTATGTTTTGACTGAAGATTCTGAAAGCCCAAGCAGGGAGGCAATTTCTCTGATGGATTTTCCCGAAAGGGCAAGCTTTAGTATTTCCCACTCCCTGTAGGAAAAGATTTCTTTGGAGATTCCCAGCACTTGGCAGGCTTTGTTTAGCTGGGTGTCGTCTATTTCTGTATTTTGTTTGAGTGTTATGCTTTGTTTTTCCTTTTCTTTGACTATGGTTTGCACGAGATAGAATAACAGCAGGCCAACTCCAAGAACTATGTTTCCCCCTATACACAGGATCAGGGGCCAGCGCCCGCTGTATAGCACGGGTAGCCCTACCGTTGGCCCTGCAAGCATACAGCCTGCACCAAGACCAAATCGCCTTACTACGTCTTTGCCCTTTATAAAAAGGCCAAAGCAGAACACATCCATAAAACCCGCTGATGCTTGAACTGCGTACATGGCAAGATTGCTGGTGAGGTGGTTAAAGTCGTGCAGGAAGGATACGGCAAAAACCCCCATGCCTACTCCTATGACCAGAGACAGATCGGGCTTCCTTTGGAAAATGACGGCGGAGAGAAGTACAGCGGCTATGTAAAAGAGAAGTTCACTGCCGTTGAAAAAGTGAAACTTCATGTACGAGGGCATGAGACAGACATAGAAGGTTCCAATGAGCAGATAAAACACAAAAATAAAGGGCAGATACACTATCAGATCCTTGATGGGTTCTTTCTTCTGTTCAGGAAAGGCGGCAGGAACTTGGGCGAGAAGCAGGATCCCTAACAGGGGAAAGAGAATTTCCTTGGGAGGGTTTACCAGTAGGGAGATGCCGAGAAGTACATTCCCAATGGCAAGTCCTGCTGCAGAGGCCGTTGCGGGTTTCTGGGAGAGGCTCAGTAGACAGCCTATTCTCACAATAAGAAGTGCGGAGAAGAAACCTATGAAGGGAAGCAATAGTTTTTCAAGGTTGGGAAGGAAGGGATAAGTAATAGTGAGAAGAGAAGTGGCGATACCTGCTCCCATGGATATGCGGCGGAAATCAATCTTATGGCCTAACCACGCACATAAAAAAAGTCCGAGAGTGTGGGGTGCCACGAACCATGAGAAACTTTGAGACTTCCCCATGTGTAAGAGGAAGTATCCCTGTAAGGGGAAGGCGAGTAACCAAAAGTCATATGCGGCAAGGGCTGTTATTGCCCACCACTCTTTTCTGTTAGCGCGCATAATACCTGCCTTGGACGACAAACAGTCTACAAAAGGACTACAAAGTCGTCAACTAAAAGGTTTACGAAATATGTCTTTAGTCTACAGCTTGCCGACTTGATTCTTTTTTATGAGCTTTCTTTGGATTGACTAAAAGACCGAAGCAAGCGGAGGTAAAGATGAAGCATAGTAATGGGCTTGTGAGAAGGTTTTATTTGATTTTGTGTTGGTTGTTTATTCTTGCTTCTGCATCCCTTTCCTTTGAGTGGTACTCTGCTGAGATGCCTCTCCCTCAGAACTTTAATCATGTTACCTTGAAGATTGATGGTTCGGGAAATCCACATTTACTGTATGAAGGAATTAACGATAATGATATTTACTATACCTATTTTGACGGAGAAGAGTGGAATACCGTTGCCGTGAACAGAATAGTGGAACCTCCTGTTAAGGTTGAGTACCGTATTCTTGGCAGGCATTCCCTGGCTTTGGATTCTCAGGGGCATCCTCACATAGCTTACATTTACGCTACTATGGTGAATGGATGGTGGAAGGATGCTCTGATCTATGCATATCACGATGGTGATAGATGGCATTCAAAGATAGTGGACAGTCAAATGGGAGATTATGATAATCCTTCGAGTGTTTACAATATAGTTTCAGTTGCAGTTGATTCAGACAACCGCCCCTACATCGCTTACATGGCGCATTATTCTAAGTTTTACCTTATGCTTGCGCATTGGAACGGGACAGGGTGGGAGAAAGAGCAAGTGCGTGAGAGCTGGAAAACATACAAACACATTTCTATGTCGGTGGCTTCTAACGGCACGGTGGGTATAGCTTTTGTTGCAGAGGGTAGTAGTGATTATAACTTAGTGTATGTGAAAAAGGTGGGAGACCAATGGGATGGTGATATTGTTGGGACTTGGGACAATATAAAAAGTGTCTCGTTAACCTTTGATTCTAATAGTAATCCGCATATTGTGTTCGTGGCGTATGACGGGAGTGATTATTATGTCAAACACGCTTACAATGATGGAATCGAATGGAAAATAGAGGAAATTGTTAATTCCACAGGCACATTTCCAAAAGTTTCATTCTATAGTGTTTCCGTGTCCATTGATGCCCAAGATAGGGTTCATGTAGCTTTCAGCGATACCACCGGTGATGGAAGTTTGGTTTATGCTTTTTGCGATAATGTATCCTGCAATGACACATGGTTTGTGGAGACAGTTGTTGGGGGCTGGGTCGCTACAGGTGCAGGGGTGGATAGTGGCGTGGCGTTGGATCTAAGTGAGACTGGAATTCCTCAGATAGCTTATGTGGATGTTGATAAAAATCTTCTGAAGCTTATCAGCAAGACGGACGGTACATGGGGTACGGCAGAGGTAGTTGATGTAGCAGCTGATCCCAACAAGTGCGAAAAGCCGTTTATGGAGCTTGATTCAGAAGGAAATCCCCATTTGGTGTGTGTATATCAAGGTGATATACGTTACGTTTACTGGGATGGAAACAAGTGGGATGTGCAGATTGTGCCGGGAGCCGACGGTGGCGATTATCCGGTTTTGGATATTGATTCTTCCGGTAATCCCCATATAGCTTTTAGGCAGGGTTCAACTCCTATAATGATCAAGTATGCGCATTGGAATGGTACTGCGTGGGAGAACAGCACGGTGGAAAGCTCCAACGTTACGTGGCCAACACCATATAATTACGATCTCTCCATAACAGTTGATCAGGATGACTTGCCGTATGTGGTTTTTATCGGTATCTACAATGGTTCCAATGTAATCAAGTACGCGCGCCCTTCCGGTTCTGGATGGGAAACATACGCGATTCTGGGTAATTACAGCGCTCAGATGCCCTCTGCGGATGTGGATTCTCAAAATCATCTGCACATAGTTTATTACGACAGCAGCAATGGAAGCCTTAAAAAAGTGTGGTACGACGGTGGCGGATGGCAGTGGGTGACCGTAGGTTCTGCTGATAATAACATCGCACCTCAAATGGTGCTTGATTCCGATGATGTTGCCCACATAGTGTATGTTTCAGGTGGAAATGTAACATATGCTAAGGTTAATGCCTACAGTGTACTGTCCGTTGAAGAAATAGCTTCTGGCACGAAACCAGCCGTTGCCCTTAGTTCCGGTGGAAATCCAAGCATTGTCTATTTAATAAGTGGAGGGGTGAAGTACACCTATTTCAATGGTACACTTTGGAGTTCTCCCGAGCAGGTGAGCAGTATCAGTAACGTTGAAGGCAGGTTGTCCTTGGGTGTAGATCAGCGAGATGAACCTTTTGCTGTTTTTTATGATGCTAATGGCGGTACCTTATATTATGCGTATCCTAAAAAGGACGATTTCTATAAGGTTACTGTTAGTGTAAATGGCTCTGGGGCGGTGGTAGATTCTACAGAAACCTTCAATTGTTCTTCGGGTGAGTGCTATGCTTCATTTAAGGCGAATTCCACCGTAGTGTTGGAGGCAAAGCCGGAAAGTGGATTTTATCCGGAATGGAGTGGCGATTGCGATAGCTGTGGATACAGTTCAAATTGTAGCATTGTTATAGAAGGCAATAAAACTTGTAACGTTAACTTTGTGGAGCTTCCTCCTGAAGCTCCCGACATATCGGTCAGCCCTGTATCTTACGACTTTGGCAATGTTCAGATAAACAGTACAGAGGAACAGGTATTTGTGGTGCAGAACATTGGTGGAAGTGAACTCAATATAAGAGAAGTGTCCATCAATGGGACGGATCTTTCGGAGTTTTCCATTTCTGAGGATAATTGTAATGGTACCGTTTTGGCCCCTGAAGGGAATTGCACTGTGACGGTTGTATTTAAACCATCAAGCGGGGGACTAAAAACCGCATATTTAAGGATCGCGTCCAACGATCCTGATAACGGAACTATTTTTGTAAACCTTTCGGGCAATGGAACGGAAATTACAGAGCATACTAATAATTCTCCCGTTATTGAGGATTTCAGCGTTACTCCCGAATCTGGAACAGCACCGCTAACGGTTACCTTTAGTTGGAGCATTTATGATCCTGATAATGACACTCTAACCTGTTATATAGATGTGAACAATGATGGTGAAAATGAGTATTCTATTGACAATTGTAGCAGTGAAGTTTCCCAGAGTTACACCTATGGTGTTGCCGGTACCTATACGGCCAAGTTGGAAGTCTGTGATGGCAACAGGACGGTTTCGGAAACGGTGATTGTTGAAGTATCTAATAGACCATCCTCAGGCTACGGAGGAGGTGGTGGAGGAAGCGTAGGTGGTGGAAGCAGTGGAGGAAGTGCAGAGGATGAAGTTGTACCGTCGGTGGAAGAGCATGTGAAGAATAGCATTGAGGATGTGTTGGGTGAGGTGGAAGATCCTGAAGAATTGGGAGAGGCTGTAGAGGAAATGGTATCTCAGGCTTTAGAGCAGTTGTCCCCTGAGGAAGTGGATGACTTGGCTGCTGATGTTGTGGATACGGCTGTTACAAAGCTTAAAGAGAGTGGAGAAGTGTCGGCGGAAAAGCTGTCCAAGGTAACAGAATCCGTTGTGAGGGCGATGTTTAGAGAAGAGGTTGGTGGTGATGTGGCGGGGAGTGCAGTTCGTAAAATTGCAAGGAAGGTTCTGGATGCTGATATTGGGGATTATGAGACCAAGGGGGAGGTCATAGCGAGCATGCTCAAAGCGGTTTTAGAAGAGGCTCCGGAGGATGGAAAATCAGAGGTGGCTGATGATGTGGTGGCAGAGGTGTTGAGTGAAGGTGATTTAAGAGCGGTGTCAAAGGCGTTGACCCCTGTGATAGAAAGGAATGTTCGTCTTGATCTAACTGATGAGTTGGCAAAACCGGTTGAGGTTGCGGGAGAAGAGTTGGAGGTGGTAGATCCTGCCGTTGTGGCGCCGCTTGTGAAGAATGCTTTTGAAAAGACAGTTGGTTTGAGTGTAAATAGCAGGTCTGCATCTAAGGTTCCCGTGGTAGAGGTGTCGTTGCCTCAGGCTGGGGTTTACCTTCCTCTTGCTCCAGTTAAGGTGCAGGTAACTCCGGAGAAAGATCCGGGCATCCATCTTACTGTGGGTGGTCTTGTAGCGGAGATAGTGGATGAGTCCCATATTGCTACGGCAGTGGTGCCTCTAACGCCAGACTTGGAAACTCTTTCAAAGGCTTTGGGAGTGTCTCCATCTCAAAGCGGGAGTTTTAGTGGAGGTCAGTTTGCTTCTGCTGTGAGCAGAATTAATGTTGACGAAGAGACAGGGTCCGTTGAGCTGATTTTGACTGATGGTAGCAGGTTGGAAGCGTATTTTGGTTGGGGACTGTACGGTACGGATGCCACATCGGATAATGTGACGTTGGATGAAGAGGCTCCTTTTGATTTGAGTGATGTTATGGACAGAGATCCGGCGGATCCAAAGTATAGGCTGTATTTAAACTACATAAATGGGGCTAAGCAGGCTATAGCCCCGGCCGTTGCTAAGAGCAAAGATTTTGTAGAGTGGTTGGAAAGCTTTAATGTTACGGTAAATGTGCACAGAGAAACAGGAGTGGTACATTTGGAGTTATCTAACGGTGTGAAGATGTGTGTAAAAGCCAGTTATCTGGTGGTTCCGCTTTCTGAAACTGACATAAAGGAGTTTACCAGCAAAGCGTTAAAAGGCTTTTATGTGCGTTACAAAGGTGATGTTAATGGTGATGGTTACGGAGATTACGAGTTGTGGAGTAATTACGGCAAGCAATTGATTTGGGGCCTGCCCTGTCCGTAAAGTTGAACCGGGGGAGTTCAGGTCTCGGCTCCCCCTTTCCATTTTCTTTAATATGAGATAATAATGAAAATATGATGTAGAAGGGGGAGCCTATGGAAAGCGGGCTGAGACCTGAGGTCAAGGTGGGATTGTTTGTTTTTGTGGGACTTTTGGTGCTTGCCTATCTTACCCTTACCTTTGGAAACATAAGGCTTGGCAAGGAAAGGGGTTATAGAATTACCGTTTACTTTGACAGCGTTTCTGGGCTGGAGAAGAAGGCGCTGGTTAAGATAGCCGGTGTGGATGTGGGCTGGGTTGACGATATACGCCTCAAGGGCACCAAAGCGGAGGTTGTTCTCTGGATTAAGGAAGGGGTCAAGATTCCCAAAGACGCCACAGCAGTAATCAGGACCATGGGCCTTATGGGAGAAAAGTACATTGAGATTATAGGAGGTAACCCGGCAGAAGGCTACGTGGCCTCAGGCGGTAGTTTGGGTGAGGGAGTGCCTCCTGCCGATGCTGACTATCTGATAGCTCAGCTCTCCGATATAGCCAAGGATCTAAAGGCGGTTACCACGAGCCTGAAAAACAGTATTGGTACCCCTGAGGGGGAGCGGAACATAAAGGAAATTTTGGCCAATCTCAGGAGCCTTACTGCTGATTTGGCTAAGCTTGCTGCAGATAATCAGGGTAAGATCAATCAGATAGTGGATAACACCCAGAGGCTTACGGAGGCTCTGAGACTGTTGATTGAGGAGAATCGCAAGGGAATACACACAACTGTTGCTAATCTTGAACGCTTTTCCGAAAAGCTCCCTGCCATAGCGGATAATCTGGAAAAAATCTCAAAAACCCTTGCGGATACTCAGACGAGAACAAATCTTCAGAAAACTATAGCTGAGCTTAAAGAAGCCTCCAGAAACATAAAGGTCATCACGGCGGATATAGCTCAGGGCAAGGGCACCATTGGCAAGCTTGTAAAAAAGGATGATGTTTATGAGAGTCTTAAGGAAACATTGGATACTTTAAAGGAGGGAACCGACAGAATAAAGAGGACCACACTGACCTTGGAGTTCAAGGGAGATTATATGTTCAGGGAGCTTGATGATAAGTACAGTTACTCTGATGAGCCCAGCAATTCCTATGGATACTTTACCGTCAGGATTCAACCGAGGGAGGATAGATTCTACGTGCTCGGTGTTACCTCAGATCCCAGAGGCGACTACGATGAGGAAACGAAGTACTACTATGTGGATGGGGTGCGGCACGAGTATCGCAGGGTGAAGTACGAAAGAAAGCTTAAATTTACCGCTCAGTATGGTATAGCCCTGTTCCCCGATCTTGACTTAAGGGTAGGCTTGAAGGATTCAACTGCAGGTATAGGTTTGGACTACAAGTTTTTCCAGGATGACACCTTGGTTGCTTCCTTTGACGTGTGGGACTTTTCTGGAGAGTACAGTGATCATGGGGAGCCTCGGGCAAGGTTGACCTTACAGTACAAGGTGTGGAAGCCCTTTTTCATAGAGACTGGATGGGATGACATGTTCAATTCCAAGTTTTCCTCCTTCTTTGTTGGTGCCGGCATGAGGGTTACCGATGAGGATCTTAAATACCTCCTCTTTGGAGGAGATCTGCCTATCAAGAAGTAAATGGGCAGGGCCCGATATATCTGTGCTCACTGCGGTTATGAGTCTTTCAAGTGGCTGGGGCGCTGTCCATCCTGTGGTCTTTGGGGCAGCTTTGAGGAGAAAGAGGAATCTTCTGAAGAGTGCCGTTCAAAGGGAAGCTTAAGCCCTCCTGAGGTGGTGAGGCTTGCGGAAGTTACCACCGAGGAGGTGATAAGGCATAGGTTTCGCTCTTCTCAGCTAAGTCGCTTTTTTGGAGGTGGAATAGCCAAAGGATCGGTGCTTCTTGTATCTGGTGAGCCGGGCATAGGCAAGTCAACGTTTCTTTTACAACTGCCGTCCATGTTTGAAGAGCCTGTGAGGACTCTGTATGTGAGTGGAGAGGAGACCAGATTTCAGGTTTCTGACAGGGCACGAAGGATAGGTGCCGTGGAGCATATATGGTTTTTGGCCACCCAGAGTTTAGAGCAGCTTTTGGAAGCGGCGAAGTCTTTGGCTCCTGAGCTTTTGATAGTGGATTCTGTGCAGACCATATACAGCTCCGAGATCTCAGCTCAGGCGGGAAGCGTTTCGCAGGTGAGGGCTGTTGCAGAGTCTCTGGTTGAGTGGGCCAAAAGAAACAACACCACGGTGTTTCTTGTGGGACATGTGACTAAAGGAGGAGCAATAGCGGGTCCCAAACTTCTTGAGCATATAGTTGATGTGGTGGTGCACTTGGAGGGGGACAGAAGGTCTCCTTTGAGAGTTCTAAAGTGCGTGAAGAACAGGTTTGGTCCAACCGACAATGTGGTTCTTTTTGAGATGGAGAGCACTGGTTTAAAGGAGGTTGAGAATCCATCGGCTTACTTTGTTCAGGATTCTACATTTGGAAGACCCGGGGTGGTGCTGTCTTCCGTTGTTGAGGGCACGAGAGCCTTTGTGGTGGAGGTTCAGGCCTTAGTGGCACCTGCAGTTCACCCTGCGATGGCAAGAAGGGTGGCTTCTATGTTTGATGTGAGAAGGCTTTTCTTCCTGCTGGCGGTGATGGAAAAACACCTTGAAGTGAGTTTCTCAGGTATGGACGTTTATGTGAATATCCCTGGCGGACTTAGCGTCAGGGATACGGCTGTGGATCTGGCGGTGGTTCTGGCCATTTACTCCAGCTTTGTCAATAAATCTGTGCCAGAAAACACCATCGTTATAGGAGAGGTGGGGTTGGCTGGAGAGGTTAGATGGGCTAAGGATACAACTCTGCGGCTTAAAGAGGCTGCATCAATGGGCATCAACAGGGCTTTGATTCCCTCCTCGTTTAAGTGTAAGATAAACGAGGATGAGTTGAGCCGGCTCGGTCTTGAGCTGGTATCTGTGGGAATGCTCAGAGAAGCGGTGGAGGTGTTGTTTTAATGGCTGAAAAAGCGATCTACAAGGTGGGGGAGAAGGTGGTTTATCCTGCCCATGGGGTTGGGGTTATAGAGTCCATAGACGAGTGGGAGCTTGAGGGAAAGAGCTGGAGGCTTTTGACCATTCGCATCCTTGAGACTGATGCTGTGATAAGGGTTCCAGTGGAGAAAGCAGAGAGAATGGGGGTGCGCCGTGTCATCGGCGAGGATGTTTTGGAAAAGGTTTTCAATGTTCTGAAGGAGCGTCCCGCCAAGGAAGAAGAGAGCAAGAAGGTGAGCTGGACGGTGAAACACAGGAATTACTTGGAGAAAGTTAAAAGTGGTGATGTCCACGTAGTGGCGCAGGTTTACAGGGATTTGATGCTTTTGAGAAGGGAGAAGGAGCTGTCCTTTGGGGAAAGGAAGATACTTGAGTCTGCCCAGCAGTTTCTGGCTTCGGAGATTTCCGAGGCAAAAGGGATCAGCGTGAGCGATGCTGAAAGGCTTTTGGAGAGCTTTTTTGAGGAGGAGCTGAAGGAAGGTGAGAGTTAACCTCATTCAGGGTGCTATTGTCCTTTGCGGTGTGGTTTTTGGGGGACTGGCTGGAAGGTACTACGGGGGAAACTATGGTCTTGTTCTGGGCCTCGTGTTGGGCTTTGTGGGTTCGGCTTTTATCATCTATCTCATAAAGAAGATCATTGAGTTCAAAATAAGGGATCTCATCGGCACCGCTGTGGGAATACTTTCCGGCGTGCTCCTTTCGTACTACAGCTATTCCTTTATGCCTGTTTCCTTTCCCACTCAGACCATTGAGTCTATGTTCAGGCTTTTTTTGGCTTTTGTGTTTGGTTATTTAGGTGGGCTTGTTGGAGCCAAAATAGCCGATGCTTTCTTTGCCCCCGCTCGTTCTCCGTTCAGGGTAGGGGGAAGGAATGTGAAGATCTTAGACACCAGTGCTATTATTGACGGCAGGATAGCCGATGTTTGCGAGACAGGATTTTTTGAGTACACTCTCATAGTTCCCACCTTTGTTTTGAAGGAGCTGCAGCACATAGCAGATTCCACCGATCCCTTGGTGAGGAACAGGGGCAGAAGGGGATTTGATGTTTTAAAAAGGCTTAGGGAGAACACTTACGTTAAGGTCAGAATAGATAACATAGATTTTCCCAACATAAAGGAGGTTGATGAAAAGCTCATACACATGGCCAAAAGGATGAAGGCCAAAATCATAACCACCGATTACAACCTGAATCAGGTGGCCAAGTTGCAGGGGGTGGAGGTTCTGAACATAAACGAGCTTGCCAAGGCTCTTAGGCCTGTGGTTTTGCCGGGAGAGCATCTGGAGGTCTTTGTTATAAAGAGGGGCAAAGAGCATAATCAGGGCGTTGGATACATGGACGATGGCACCATGGTGGTGGTGGAGGATGGGCGTCCCTACATAGGCAAGAGGGTAAAGATACTGGTAACCAGCCTTCTTCAGGCTCCCACTGGTAGGATAATATTCGGAAGGGTAGAGGAGGTGCTGGAGCACAAGGACTCTCCCGAACACGGGCACGGGAGGGAGAAGTTTAAGGGTTGATAGATGTAATAGTTGTTGCCGGAGGTAGGGGCAGGCGGTTCGGCGGCAAGAAGCAGTGGATGGACTTGAAAGGTAGGCCTGTAGCAGCCTATCCCCTTGAAGTCTTTGACAACCACCCTTTGGTTTCCTCTATATATCTCGGTGCTCCTCGTGAGGATATTTCTCTTGCAGAAAAGATCCTGTCAAAATGGGCACCCAAGAAAGGGGCAAAGGTTTACCCAGGAGGGGAGGAACGGTATATCACCGTTGAAAAGGGTCTTTCTTTGGTGCGTTCCTCCTTTGTGGCGGTGCACGATGCTGTAAGGCCCTTTGTCAAGCCGGATCTTTTAAACAGGCTTTGGGATGCTTTGAAGTCTTCTGATGCTCATGGGGTTGTTCCGGCCCTTCCTATTGTTGACACGGTCAAGCAGGTGTATGATAATTACATACTCAAGACTGTTGATAGGAATATGCTCAAAATTGTGCAGACTCCACAGTTGTTTGTTACCGATACTTTAAGGAAGGCTTATTCGCTCATGGAATACAAGGCGGGGGTTACTGACGATGCTTCTCTTCTTGAAAGGGCAGGGTTCAAAGTGGCATGGATTTACGGAGACAAAGGTAATTTTAAGATCACTTCTAAGGAGGACTGGGAGTTTGCCGAGATGAGCTTGGCGTCTCCAAGGGTGGGCTTTGGCTACGACATCCACAGGATCTGCGAGGGTGAGTCTGTGGTTCTTGGAGGCGTGAGGATTGATTGTGGCTTTTCCCTTGCGGGTCATTCCGACGCGGATGTTCTGATCCATGCGGTGGTGGACGCCCTTTTGGGCGCCGCTGGATTGGGAGACATAGGGGAGTGGTTCCCCGATACCGATGAAAGGTATAGGGGTGCTAACAGCATGCTTTTCTTGAGGAAAACTGTGGAAGCATTGAGGGAAAAGGGGCTTGAGATAGCCTTTGTTGATGCAACGGTTGTGGCACAAAGGCCTAAGCTTTCTCCTTACAAAAGGGATATAAGAAGAAACCTTGCAAAAGGTATGGGGATTGCAGAGAGCAGGGTAAGCGTTAAAGCCAAAACTAAGGAAGGGCTGGATGCTGTGGGAAGATTGGAAGCTATTGAGGCCTATGCGGTGGTGCTTTTGGTGTAAGGATGGCGTCTATGTGGAAAGAGATAGTTGAAAACATAGTTGACCCGTTGGTTGTTTTGGATGCTGACGGAAAGCTTCTGTTTCAGAACAAGGCTCATAGGGATATATTTGGCGATCATCCTGCAAAGTACTTGGGAGATGCCTTTTTCTCTCAGGTTTTTGCATCTTTAGAGACAGGAAAGTCCTTTTTGGGTGTGTTATCCGTTCCCTGGAAGGGGGAGGTTAACTACCTTTTAGGCCATTTTTTTCCCATAAAAGGGGATACTGCCTTTGTCTTTCATTATAAGGATATATCCGATGTGGTGATTGCCGAGCAGGAGATAGTAAAGGAGCACCAGAAGTATGAGTTTCTCTTGAGCAATATTTCGGGAGTTGTGGGCATTTTAGATTCTAAAGGCAGAATTTCCTACATCAGTCCGTCGGTGAAAAAGGTTTCTGGCTACGCTCCATGCGATGTGGAGGGGAAAAGCTTCTTTGATTTTATCCATCCCGCCGATAGGGGAGATGTGAAGAGGGCCTTTGAATCTGTGCTTGAGGGTAGGAAGCAGAACATTGTGATTGAGTGCAAAAAGAGAATAGCTGATGGATCTTACAAGTTCTTTGAGGTGAGTTTTTCCCACATTAAACCTGGGATTGTTAAAGGTTTCAGGGGAGTGGTTTTTGGCAGCATAGATGTTACCGACAGAAAGATGATGGAGTACAGACTTTACCAGCTCATCTACACCGATGAGGTAACCGGCCTTCCCAACAGAAAGCTCTTTGAGGAAAAGCTAAAGACAGCCATGGCCATTGCCAAAAGAACGGGTAGGTGCGTGGCGGTAATGGTGGTGGATGTTCGCAATATGCGCAGAATATGCGATCTTTACGGTAGCTCCGTTGGAGATAGCCTTTTAAGAGAATTTGGCAACAGGCTCATCGGAATGCTTAGAGTCTCGGACATTGTGGGTAGGCTATGGTCCGATGAGTTTGTGGTGGCCCTTGTGGATTTGGCCAGTCCCTATCAAGTGGAGAGAGTGGTAGAAAGAATCGTTAAGAAGTTGAAGGGCTATTACAACGTGAGCGGTTTGTCTATTTATGTGGATGTGTGGATTGGAGTGGCCATCTTTCCCATAGACACTGAAGAACCTGAGGAGCTTATTAGGAAGGCCCATTTAGCCATGACCTTTGCCAAGGAGAAGCGGGAGCATCTCAGATTTTATTCTCAGGATGTGGAGGGTTTAATAAAGAAGAAGCAGGTGCTACAGAACGAGCTTGTGAGGGCGCTTCAGAAGAGGGAGTTTGTCCTTTACTTTCAGCCCATTTTTTCGGCGTATGGGAGCAAAGTTGTTGCAGCAGAGGCCCTTTTGAGGTGGAACCATCCTGAAAGGGGGATAATCTCTCCAGATGATTTTATCCCCTTGGCCGAAGAGGTGGGTCTGATTTTGCCCATAGGCGATGTGGTTTTGGAGATGGTGGTAGATCAGATGAAAAGGTGGAGGGATAAAGGTCTTAATTGGAGGGTAGCGGTTAATGTTTCTCAGAAGGAGCTTCATGGGCAGAATTTTGTTAGCAGGTTTGACTGGGTGCTGAAGGAGGTTCCTCCGGAA
>WGAU01000099.1 GCA_015494645.1 Aquificota bacterium | reverse complement strand
GTAGTGGATTTATGTCCACGGCCTTTATGCTTCGGGCTTTGGTTAATGCAGGCAGGGTGAAGGTTCCACAGCCACAGTAAAGTTCAAGAACCTTTTCACTGGGGGATATCTGCTCAACTACGTCTTCAACAAGTTTGGAGGTTAGGAATTTGTTTGCTTGAAAAAAGCTTTCGTATGTGTATTTTACCTTTACACCACAAAGTTTTTCCGTTATGAATTCCTTCCCCAACTGGCTTCTTTTTTTAGGATATTTTATGCGTACCCCTACCTCTTTTCGGGTGCTTTCCTTGAGACTGTGGTATATGTGATGGATCTCTTTTATTTTGTTCTGGGCTTTTATGCATACCAAAAGGGTGTGTCCTTCAATGTCTTCTCCCATCCAGATTTCATGAGCGCTCTTCAGTACGCTTTGGTATTGGTAAAGAACCAGTAGAGCTTTGTTTATACCATCGGTGGCTGATGCACAGTTTCCCACGGGGCAGAGCTTGTGGCTTTTGTATCTGCGAAAGCCTATGAGCTTTTTTTCTACGTAGAATCTTACCCTTCTGCGGTATTCCCACTCAGGGGATGGCACAATTTCAATACTGGGCGGCTTTTCTATGTACTTGGTGATTTCTCTTAGGAGTATTTCCCTTTTAGCTTCAATCTGGGTCTGGTAGGTTATGTGTAGCCACTGGCAAGAACCGCACACGCCAAAGTGTGGACACTTGGGTTCTCTACGCAGGGGGGATGCTTCTACTATCTCTTTTGTCTTTCCGAAGGCAAAGTCTTTTTTTCTTTCTGTTATTTCAACATCAACAAGGTCCTTTGGAGCGGTGTAGGGAACGAATATTACGAGACCGCTTGGGTCTCTACCCATTCCGTAGCCATTGTAGACTAGCTTATCAATGGAAACGATCACCTTTGTTCCTTTACAAGGTAGGTTATTTCGACGCCCTTAAGAACAGCATCTTTTATTTTTTGCGTGATCTTTTGGCATTTATTCTTATCGGTGGGACACACTTTATTGGCGTAATCAACAGCTTTTTTTATGCCTTCCCATAGATCTGGTAAGTACTCTGGAAGTTTGTATTCCTGTGCCGTTTTTAAAGCGGCTTCCAATTGTGGGGGCACTTCAGGAGGAGTTTTCTTGAAGGTGGTTTTCTGTGCTGAGCATCCTATGGTAAGGGTAAAAATGATACACAATGTTAGCCTTTTCATCATTTCTTGGGTGGAACTACCTTTATAAATAGCTCATCAAGCTGTTTTTTGGAAACTTCCGATGGGGCACCTGTCATAAGACATAGGGCTTTCTGTGTTTTGGGGAAGGCGATAACATCCCTTATAGAAGGGGACTTGGTGATTATCGCCATGATTCGGTCAAAGCCTAAGGCAAGCCCTCCGTGAGGGGGAGCTCCGTACTGTAAGGCTTCAAGCAGGAATCCAAACTTAGCTTCTGCTTCTTCTTTACCTATTCCTAAAAGATTGAAGATTTTGCTCTGTATATCCTGACGGTGTATTCTGATGCTTCCGCCACCGATTTCATTGCCGTTAAGCACCACGTCGTAGGCTTTGGCCCTTACCTTTAGGGGATCGCTATCCAAAAGCTCTATGTCTTCGTCCATGGGGGCTGTGAAGGGGTGATGCACGGCAACGTATCTCTTTTCTTCTTCGTCCCAGTCTAAGAGTGGAAAGTCAATTACCCACAGGAAGCTGTATTTGTCTTCATCAATAAGCGAAAGCTTTTTCCCCAAGTGCAGTCTTATGTTTCCTAAAACCTCGCAGGACTTTTCCCAGTCCTCTGCCACAAGCAGAATTACGCTGCCTTCGGAGGCGTTGAGTTTGTCAAGCAATTTTTCTGTTTCTCCCTCGCTTAGAAACTTTGCCACAGGTGATTGTAGCTTGCCGCCTTCCTGAACCCTCATCCATACAAGACCACCTGCTCCTTCGGATATTGCCATGTTTATGAGGTCGTCCAGATCTTTTCTTGAAAGCTTATTGCCCTCGGGAACACAAAGGGCCTTTATGGTCTTCCCTTCATCTACTGCCTTTTTGAATACTTTGAACTGGGTGTCTGCAAAGATATTGTTGACTGTTTCCATTTCAAGGCCAAATCTTGTGTCGGGCTTGTCGGACCCGTAGCGGTCCATGGCTTCTCTGTAGGAGATGCGCTTAAATGGGGTTTCTATTTCAACATCTATCACCTTAAAGATGGTTTTTAGGATGCCTTCGGTTACGCTCATTACATCGTCTCTTTCCGCAAAGGCCATTTCCAGATCTATCTGGGTGAACTCAGGCTGTCTGTCTGCCCTGAGGTCCTCGTCTCTGAAACACTTAACTATCTGGAAGTACCTGTCGTACCCGGAGATCATGAAGATTTGCTTGAACAGCTGGGGTGATTGGGGTAGAGCGTAAAACCTTCCAGGGTTTAGCCTGCTGGGAACCAAGAAGTCCCTTGCCCCTTCGGGGGTTGATTTGGTGAGAAATGGAGTTTCAAGTTCTAAAAAGCCTTCTTGATCCAGGAATCTTCTGACTGCCTGAGCGGCTTTGTGTCTGAGGATGAGCTTTCTCTGCATGGAAGGCCTTCTGAGATCCAAGAATCTGTATCTTAGCCTTACCTCTTCGCTTATTTCAATGTCGTCTTCTATCTTGAAGGGAGTAGGCAGGGATGTATTGAGCACTTCAATTTCTTTTCCGACCACTTCTACCATACCCGTTTTGAGTTTTGGGTTTTCCGTGCCTTCGGGCCTTCTCCTAACGTAACCCTTTATCCTAACCACATATTCTGACTTTGTTCTTTTGGCTGTTTCATGGGCTTTAGGATCGGTTTGCGGATCAAAAACCACTTGTACAATGCCTTCCCTGTCTCTTAGATCCAGAAATGTAAGCCCGCCGTGGTCTCTGTTTCTATGTACCCATCCTTCAAGTATGACCTCTTTGCCAATCATGCTCTCATTTACTTCGCCACAGTAGCAGGTTCTTTTCATCTTGCAGCCTCCGCAAGTTTGAGTAGTTCTGAGATTTGTGCCTGAATCTCAAACTGCTTTTTCTCTTCCATGTCTCTCACAGTTAGAACACCTTTTCTGACCTCGTCTTCTCCAACTATAACAGTGAACCTAACCTTTAATTTATTTGCCTTTCTCATCTGGCTCTTCAGGCTTTTGTCAGAGTGTTCCATCTCGCATTTTACGCCTTCCTGCCTCAGCTTCAAGGCTAAGGGTAGTGCCACTCGTTTTGCCTCTTCCCCCATTACTGCAAAGAAAAAGAGTGGTGTTTCTTCTTCCAATGTGTAGCGTTTCTTCATCAGTGCTACTGTCCTTTCCACACCTATGGCAAAACCAACGCCGGGTATGTCAGGTCCTCCCAGTTCTTTCATGAGGTTGTCGTATCTTCCTCCTGCCGCCACAGCGTTCTGAGCACCAAGTTCGTCCGTGGTCAGTTCAAAAACCACGCCGGTGTAGTAATCAAGTCCTCTGACGATCATGGGATTGATTACAAAGGGAACTTCGGAAACGGCCAGATAATCCAATGTCTTGTCAAAATAGTCTTTGCACTGGTCGCACAGGTAATCTATGATCTGTGGCGCCTGTGAAGCTATATTTTTGCATCCTTCCTTTTTGCAGTCCAATACCCTTAGGGGGTTCTTTTCTAATCTTCTTTTGCAGTCCTTGCAGAGTTTTTCCTTTTGATTGTTAAGGAAGTTAATTAGTATATCTCTATATATAGGCCTACACTGTGGGCATCCTATGTGGTTTATCTCAAGGTGAAGAGCATCATCTATCTTTAACTTCTGGGTTAGCATGTGTAGCATAGCCATGATCTCTGCGTCTAAAGATGGCGACTTTACGCCGTAAGCTTCAACGTTGAGTTGGTGGAACTGTCTAAGCCTGCCTGCCTGTGGTCGTTCATGTCTAAACATGGGACCAAAAAAGTAGTATTTGTTTACGGGATCTTTCATGTGTAGTGAGTTTTCTATAAAGGCCCTTGCTACCCCTGCTGTTGCCTCGGGTCTCAAAGCCAAAAGCTCGCCGTTTCTGTCTTCAAACACGTACATCTCCTTTTCAACTATGTCGGTGGTTGATCCTATACCTCTCTGGAAGAGTTCAAGCTTTTCCAATACCGGTATGCGTATTTCTCTGAATCCGAAGCTTTCAAAGAGAGTGCGGGCCTCTTCCTCTAAGTATCGCCAGTAAACTGTATCTTCGGGAAGAACGTCTTTAAAGCCTCTTACCGCCTTAATCATCTTGACCACCCCCTCAATAAAGCTATAAAAGACTACTGTCAACACCATTGCTATTAATTCTTGAATTTGAAGGAGGGGAGGAATGGCTGTGCGAGTAGCTATTAATGGTTTTGGCAGGATAGGCAGGAACTTCTTCAGAGCAAGCTTTTGGGATGAGAATATAGAGATCGTTGCTATAAATGATCTCACAGATGCGGTAACTTTGGCCCATCTTTTGAAGTACGATTCGGTTCATGGGCGGTTTGAAGGGGAGGTTAGGGCGGAGGATGATGCCATAGTGGTTAATGGTAAGTCTATAAAAGTCCTTGCTAAGCCTGATCCTTCTGAGCTTCCATGGGAGGATTTGGGAGTTGATGTTGTTATAGAGTCCACTGGTAGGTTTAGGGAGAGGGAGAAGGCTTCAAGGCATCTTGAAGTAGGAGCCAAGTGGGTGATCATATCTGCCCCTGCCAAAAATCCTGATATAACAGTGGTTATTGGAGTGAACCATCAACAGCTCAATCCTAAGGAACATAAAATCATTTCCAACGCTTCCTGTACTACCAATTGCTTGGCACCAGTGGCCAAGGTGCTCCATGAAAGATTTGGCATACGTAAAGGCTTTATGACCACCGTTCATGCTTACACTAACGACCAGAGGATACTTGACCTTCCTCACAAAGATCTTAGAAGAGCCAGAGCTGCAGGGGTTTCTATAATTCCCACCACCACGGGGGCTGCTGTGGCTGTAGGAGAGGTTTTGCCAGAGCTTAAAGGCAAACTGGATGGAATGGCCATGAGGGTGCCTACCGCTAATGTTTCGGTGGTAGATCTTGTGGCGGAGCTTGACAAGGAGGTTACCGCTGATGAAGTAAACGCTGCCCTTAAAGAGGCGGCTGAAGGAGAGCTTGAGGGTATACTGGGTTACTGTGAAGAGCCATTGGTGTCTATTGACTTCAACGGTGATCCAAGATCTTCTATCGTTGATGCTCTTTCCACTAAGGCTATAGGCAACTTGGTGAAGGTGGTTTCTTGGTACGACAACGAATGGGGTTACTCCTGCAGACTCAGGGATCTCGTAAAGCTTATTGCGGAGAGGGAATGAGATGAACAAGGTTTCCATAAGGGATCTGGATCTTAAGGGTAAAGTTATTTTTGTCAGGGTGGATTTCAATGTACCTGTGGATGACAAAGGAAATGTTCTTGATGATTCAAGAATTAGAGCTGCTTTGAAGACCATAAATTACGCAATAGATAAGGGAGCCAAAGTGGTCTTGGCTTCCCACTTGGATAGGCCAAAGGGCTGGGACGAGAGGTATTCCTTGAAACCTGTGGCGGTTAGGTTGTCTCGTCTTCTCAAAAAAGATGTGAAGTTTGTTGATGACTGTATAGGGGAGAAGGTCAAAGGGGCCGTTGATGAAATGGAAGAGGGGGATGTGTTGCTGCTGGAGAACTTGCGCTTTTACAAGGAAGAAACAGCAAACGATGAGGAGTTTGCAAAGAATTTGGTGGAGTATGCTGATTATTATGTAAACGATGCCTTCGGAACAGCCCATAGAAAGCACGCTTCTACCTATGGAGCTGCCAAGTTTGCCAAGGTAGCTGCCATGGGCTTTCTCATCGAAGAAGAGATGGAGTATTTCAAAAGGGCCATGGAGAATCCTTCACGCCCTCTTGTGGCCATCATAGGGGGGGCTAAGGTTTCCACCAAAATAGGTCTTCTCAAGAGCTTGGTTAGAAAGGTTGATAAGATGCTCATTGGCGGAGCCATGGCCTTTACCTTTCTGAAGGCTTTGGGCTTTGATACAGGACGTTCCCTTCTGGAGCAGGACTACGTTGAGACTGCTAAAGAAGTTATGAGGCTTGCTAAGCAGGGGAGAGTTAAGTTTTACCTTCCCGTTGATTTTGTGGTAGCGGATGAGCCCAGCGACAGGGCGAAGGCCTATTATAAGGCCTTTCAAGAGATCCCAGAAAACATGATGGGTCTTGATATAGGTCCTGCAACTGTTGAGCTCTTTAAAGAAGCTCTGTCCGATGCAGAGACCATCATCTGGAATGGTCCCATGGGTTATTTTGAGCTTAAGAAGTTCAAAACGGGTAGTGTACAGATAGCCCGATATGTGGCCTCACTCAATGCCCTGAGCATTGTAGGTGGAGGCGATACGGATGCCGTTGTTAGTATGGCGGGGGTGAAGGAAAAGATATCTCATGTATCCACAGGTGGCGGAGCATTTCTTGAGCTTTTGGAAAAGGGCACCCTTCCTTGTGTTGAGGTTCTTACGGATAAGGAGGCTTCGGCATGAGAAGACCTTTGGTTTGTGGTAACTGGAAGATGCACAATGACCTTAGAGGGTCTCTCTCTTTGGTGAAATCCCTTTTATTGAGGCTTGATCCTGTCTGGCTTGATAAGGTGGATGTGGCCGTGGCTCCTGTGTTTCTCCATCTTTCCCCAGTGGGAAAGCTACTCGAGGGTACCCCCATACTATTATGTGCTCAAGATGTCTTTTGGGAAAGGGAAGGAGCCTTTACCGGGGAGGTATCCCCTTACATGTTGAGGGACGTGGGATGTTCCCTTTGCATAGTGGGGCACTCCGAGAGGAGAAGTTACTTTGGCGAGACAGATGAGGGTGTAAACAGAAAGGTCAAGGCCCTCATTTCTGAAGGCATCACACCTATAATTTGTGTGGGAGAGACCCTTGAGGAAAGAGAGGCTGGCAGGGTTTTTGATGTGGTGGGTTCACAGCTTGATGGTGCCCTCAAAAATGTAGAGTGTTGTACAGGGAACGAGTTTGTTATAGCTTATGAACCTGTTTGGGCCATAGGAACAGGCAGGGTTGCAACCCCTGAGGAGGCCCAAGAGGTACATAGTTTTATAAGAAGCAGGTTAGAGGCTATGTACGGTGGTGTTGCCCGCGAGGTGAGGATACTTTACGGTGGAAGCGTTAAGCCTGATAATTTTGCCAGTTTGATATCCCAGGAAGATATTGACGGCGCCTTAGTGGGAGGGGCAAGTCTGAAGTCCGATGCTTTTTCTGAAATAGTAAAGATTGCAGCCTTGGAGGGGTGTTAAATGGAGACAGCTCTTATAGTGCTTCACGTGATTGTGTGTATCCTTTTGATAGTAGTAGTAATCCTTCAAAGGGGCAAAGGGGCTGAGATGGGAGCAGCTTTTGGTGTAGGGTCCTCATCCACGGTCTTTGGTCCAAAGGGTCCTACGCCATTTTTGGCCAAGGTTACTGTGGTTTTGGCTGTTATATTCTTTCTGAATTCCATTGCCCTTACCATTATCGTTGGCAAGCCCAAGTATGTTAGGGCAGTGCAGAAGGCTCTGCCTGAGGTGAAAGTGGAGAAAAAGGTGGAACATAAGGCTGTAAAACCTGTTGTGAAGCCTGAGAACACTACCTCAAAAGGTGCCAATGCTACAGGTAAATGAGCTTGAGGAGCTGAGAAGGCAGATAGATTCAATAGATGAAGCCATATTAGATCTTCTAAATCGTAGAGCATCTTTGGCCCTCAGGATAGGTGAGATTAAAAGATCCAGCGGTTCGCCGGTGTTTGTTCCCGGCAGGGAGAAACGTATATTTGATA
Source organism: Aquificota bacterium (assembly GCA_015494645.1). Classification (GTDB taxonomy): domain Bacteria; phylum Thermosulfidibacterota; class Thermosulfidibacteria; order Thermosulfidibacterales; family Thermosulfidibacteraceae; genus Thermosulfidibacter. Next base: position 7,465 of record WGAU01000099.1, on the reverse strand, counting down.
GGCTTGAATCCATTAGTAAAGGGCCCTTCCCCAAGGAGGCTATTAAATATGTTTTTCGCGAAATTATTTCCGCGTGTGTGGCTGTACAGAGGCAGATTACAGTGGCTTATCTCGGACCTGAGGCTACGTTTACCCATCAGGCTGGAGTGGAGTACTTCGGCCTTTCTGCGAGATTTATCCCTGTAAAGTTTGTTGAGGGTATATTTGAGGTTGTGGACAGGGGACATGTGGATTATGGGGTAGTGCCTTTTGAGAATTCTACTGAAGGTGTGGTTAACAGAACCTTAGATGCCTTTATGGAATTTGATCAGGTAAGGATAGTGGGAGAAGTTTACCTTCGGGTGTCCCATCATCTCCTCACAAAAAGTGGGGATACACTGGGGGTTGAGAAGATCTACAGCCATCCCCACGCCATTGCCCAGTGCCGCAAATGGTTGGCTTCCGTTATGCCTGAGGCGAAAGTGGTTTACGTATCAAGCACTGCTGAAGCTGCCAAGATGGCCGCTGAGGATGATAAGGCTGCGGCTATAGCCAGCGATATGGCAGCTACCCTTTATGGACTGAAGGTTGCGGTGAGAAACATTGAGGATCAGAGGGACAATTACACTCGCTTTTTAATAGTTGGAAAGAGTGAGTCCGAGCCTACTGGAGACGACAAGACTTCTATTTTGTTCAGCATATCTGATGAGGTTGGGGCTTTGAAGAACATACTTTCCTGCTTTTCCGATAGGGGAATCAATCTTACAAAGATAGAGTCAAGACCTTCCAAAAAAAAGCCTTGGGATTACATTTTCTATATTGATTTCAACGGGCATCTCAGCGAAGATAGAGTGAAAGAGGCCGTGGATTGTTTAAGGAAACGTTGCGTTTTTGTAAAGATCTTGGGATCATATCCGGCCTTTAAATCTTGATGGAGGTGGGGCAAGGTGAGGAGGAGAACAAAGCTCTTTTTCGTAGCTTCTTTTGTGATAATGTGCACCGTTTTGTCGGTGGTTGGTTACACATCTGTGTCTAAGCAGAAAAAGGAAGATTCCATATACAGGTATCTTAGTGTCTTTACCGAGGCCATCAGGTACATTGATAGAAACTATGTTAAGGATGTGTCTTATAAGGATCTAATATACAATGCCATAAAGGGTATGACATCTGGTCTGGATCCTCATTCTGTTTTCCTAACCCCGGACATGTTTAAAGAGATGGAAATAGAAACCTCTGGGGAGTTTGGTGGAGTTGGTATGATAGTAACCATGAAGGACGGGGTTTTGACAGTGGTATCTCCCATTGAGGACACTCCCGCTTGGAGAGCTGGGGTTAAAGCAGGGGATAAGATCATAAAGATAAATGGGGTTTCTACCAAGGGTATGACCCTTATGGAAGCAGTTAAAAGGCTCAGAGGTCCCAAGGGGACAAAGGTTACCATTACTATTTTGAGAGAAGGGGTGGATAAACCCTTTGATGTGACCATTGTTAGAGACATTATCAAGATAAAGAGCGTTGAATACAGGATGCTGGATAAGAAAGACAGAATAGGCTACATAAAGATAAAGCAGTTTCAGGAAAAAACCACTCAAGAGCTAACCAAGGCCTTCAATGCCCTTTACAAGAAGGGTATGAAGGCTTTGGTGCTTGATCTGAGGAACGATCCGGGGGGATTGCTTTCTCAAGCGGTTTCTGTGGCTGATAAATTCCTGAGAGGAGGAAAGCTTATAGTTTATACCAAGGGTAAAGGTGCCACGGAAAGTTTGAGATATGTGTCCAAAGATAGAGGTACTTTCCCCTATGTGCCCATGGTGGTTTTGGTGAATGCCGGATCCGCCAGCGCTTCTGAGATTGTGACGGGGGCTTTGAAAGCCCATAAGAGGGCGGTGGTCATTGGTGAGAGAACCTTTGGCAAGGGTTCGGTTCAGACTATATTCAGGCTTTCCGATGGTTCGGGCTTAAAGCTTACCACCGCTTACTATTACACCCCTGATGGGGTATGTATTGAGGAGAAGGGAATAGAGCCTGATATTGTTATTCCAAGTGGTCTTGTGCGCAAAAGTACCCATCCAGTAATAAGGGAAAAGGAACTGGTCAAGCTGAAGAAGAGGGAGAAAATAGAGGAAAAAGATAAGAAAAAGGAGAAAACTGAGGAAGACTATCAGCTTAAATTCGCCATGGACTTTTTGAGACTCTGGCTGAAGATGGGTTTCTCTCCCTATGTCCAAGCGAAGACGCACTAAGAAGTCGTCAAGGTCTTCAAGGAAGGGGAAGGGGCTACACAGGTGGCTCCTTCCCTTTTTTATTGGGTTCTGCCTTTTTGCGCTGGGCTTTACCCTTGGAATTTATTTTCGCTACGAGACCAAGATCTCCCATACAGCTTATGAGCCTTTTAAGGATGAATCCATTGAGCCTCCTCAGGTGCCTAAAAGGGTTCATGATGAGACAAGAACCTTTGTGATTCCTGTTCGTGAAGAAAGGCCAAAGGGTTATGTAGCTATTATAATAGACGACATAGGTTACAGGAAAATAGATGTTGAGAGGTTCAGTTCTATTCCCTTTCCTATAGTCCTGTCGGTTATACCTTTTACCCCTTTTGATAGGTACAGCGCCGAATATGCCCATGCTAAAGGCAAATCGGTTATGTTGCACATACCTATGGAACCCAATCATACGGGAGAGATAATAGAGAGGCTGGAGAGAAGAACCAAGGGTATGATAACCACTCACATGTCCCTCGGCTCAGTAAGAAAAATGCTTGTTAAGGAGTTGAGGAGGGTTCCCTATGCCGTTGGTGCCAATAATCATATGGGTTCAAAATTCACGAGAGATGAGAGGAGAATGGGGGTGGTTATATCCTTTCTTAAGGACAATGGTCTTTTCTTTGTGGACAGCAGAACCACGAGCAAAAGCGTTGCCTGCAGGGTGGGAAAAGCGTTGGGAGCTGTGGTCTTGAAAAGAGACATATTTTTAGACAATTCCAAAAATGGAGACTACATAAAAAAACAGCTGGATCAGCTTGCTGACAAAGCTTTCAGAAGGGGATACGCCATTGCCATAGGTCATCCACATATAAGCACTTACCGAGCTCTTGTAGAGAAGCTACCCGAGCTTGAAAAGAAGGGGGTTGAGGTGGTACCAATAGAGGACATCTACGCTATGGTTTTGGAGGGACGCTATGAAGGTTGTTTTTAAGAGGCCTGAGGCCTTGAGTGATAAGATTTATCACTTCTGTCCCGGTTGCCATCATGGTATTATCCACAGGCTTGTGGCCGAGGTTATAGATGATCTTGGGATAAGGGAGAAAACCATAGGTATAGCACCTGTTGGCTGTGCGGTTTTTCTTTACGAGTATATAAGGTGTGATATTGCCGAGTCTCCCCACGGGAGGGCACCTGCTGTTGCCAGTGGCATAAAGAGATGTCTGCCGAACAGGGTGGTCTTCTGTTATCAGGGGGATGGTGAGATAACCGCCATAGGGACCGCTGAGATTATACATGCTGCCAATAGGGGTGAGCATATTACTGTGGTTTACGTTAACAACGCAGTTTATGGCATGACAGGTGGACAGATGGCTCCCACCACTGTTTTGGGGCAGAAGGCTTCCACGTGTCCATTTGGTAGAGATCCCAGCAATTCGGGGTATCCCATAAGGATGGTTGAGCTGCTCAACACTTTGGATGCTCCTGCCTTCTTGGCAAGGGTGAAGGTAAATTCTCCCAAGGCGGTGAAGAATGCGAGGAGGATGATAAAGAAAGCCTTTGAGGCGCAGCTCAATGGCCTTGGTTTTGCCATGGTTGAGGTGCTTTCTGCCTGTCCCACAGGGTGGAGGATGGATCCTGTGGAAGCGTGCAGGTGGATAGACGAGGAGATGGAGAGCTACTATCCCGTTGGTATTGTTAGGGACAAGGGGGTGTAGTCTTGAGGGAGGTGGATGTATTCATAGCGGGCATAGGCGGTCAAGGATCGTTACTCATCGGCCAGACCTTGGCTGAGGCTGCCATTAGGGAGGGCTTAAACACTACTTGGGTGCCCATATATGGTGTTGAAAAGAGGGGAGGGGATGCCACTGTTACCCTCATAATCTCTGAGGACGAGATAGGATCTCCTCTTCTTGCTCAGGTGAACAACATGATAGTTATGCATCAGAGAGCATGGGAAAAGCACAGGGGAAGGATAAAAAAAGGAGGCTTGCTCATAGTCAACTCTTCCATAGTGGAGGTTGACCCTGAAGACTACGAGGCCCTTTTGGTTCCTGCTACAGACATGGCCATATCCATGGGAAGTGAAAGGGTTGCCAACTTTATCCTTCTTGGTGTCTTTCTGAAAAGAAGGCCGATAGTGCCGTTGGAGACGCTTAAAGAGGTTATAAAAACAGGGAGCAAATCGGAGAAGATGGCTCAGATGAATATAAAGGCCCTTGAACGGGGTTATATGTATGAGTGAGGTTTTGAAGGATCTTATTTTGGGAGTTGTTCAAGGATTGACGGAGTTTCTTCCTGTGTCCAGCTCTGGTCATCTGGCGCTACTTCAGCATTACCTTGGTGTTGAAGGAAATAGACTATTTTTTGATGTGATGCTGCACTTTGCTACTTTGCTTGCGGTTGTGATATATTTCAGGAAGGAAGTTCTTGCCTATGTGAAGCAGCCCAGGGTGTTATTTTTTATAGTGCTTGTAAGTGTCCCTACAGGGATAGTGGGGCTTTCTCTTAAAGGGCTTGTTGAGAGGATATTGACCGATCCCAAGCCCGTGGCCTTTGCCTTTTTCGTAACAGCGCTTTTGGTCTTTGTGGTGGATAGGGTGGAGGGAAAGGGGACATTGTCGGAGCTTGGAGTAATTGGAGCGTTGTTGATAGGAGTTTTTCAGGGCCTTGCGGTCATACCTGGTATTTCCCGGTCTGGGTCAACCATATTCGCATCTATTCTCACTGGTCTTAGAAGGGAAGAGGCGGCTCCTTTTTCCTTTATTGTTTCCATACCAGCCGTAGCGGGTGCTACCCTTCTTGAGATAAAAGATGCAAAGGGTCTTTCCATCCACCATGGATACTTTTTGGGCATGCTGGCGGCTTTTTTTACGGGATTGGTAGCTCTTAAGCTATTTATGGAAACGCTGAAGAAAAGGAGATTTTCTATCTTTTCGGGCTATCTTGTGCTTTTGGGCGTTGTGGTTTTGTTCCTGAGTTAGCTATCCTTTTCGTTGTTTTCATCTTCGGACAGCTGATACATTTTCTCAAGAAGGCGGGTTTCCCTGATTTCTGCATAGGCCCTGTGAAAGTCCTCTTCAGTCATGATCTCCTTATCTGTGAGCACCTTTACCACGGAGTGTATCATGTCCATGAGATCTTCCGAGTTGTTGTTGCTGTTTTCCCTCAGGAATTTTTCAAGCTGGGATAGGGTATTGTAAAGCACCTGCTGTTCTATCAGTATCCATTTGGCCGCTTTGCCGGCCTTTCCTTTCTGGAAACAGTGCAGTGCTATAAGCTTGTAGAGCCATGAGTTTTCGGGTCTGGGAGAATCAAGGAGGGCTTTGACCTGTAGGTGCTTTATAGCCTTGTTCTTGAAAAAACGCCCGAGTAGTGGGAGATTGGAAAATTCCAAGAGGTACATTCCCAGTTCGTAGTTTGCTTCTGAGGATACGGGCATCTCCCGTATATATCTTTCCAAATAGTAAATGTTTTTCATAGGCGAGGTGTGTAGCTTACCCATTAGCAAGTAAATGGGAGGGAACTTTTTGCCCAGCTTTATGCATTTGTAGAGTTCTGTTTTGGCAAGTTCCCTGTCTCCATTGATATTTAGGACCTCGGCTATTCCCCAATGGCCAAGGTTGCACCCTTCTTCAACAGCTTCTCTAAACCTTCTCAGCGCCCTTTCTCTGTTGCCTAAAATAAGGTTCGCCACCCCGGATAGGAAAAGGTACAATCCTTTTCCTTTTTTATGTTTTAGGAGCTTGGAGAGGTTTCTCCTCTCTTCGTTAAGATTGGCCTCTCCAAGCCTGCCACAGCACAAAAGATATAAGTAAAGAGCATATTCTGAAGACTCCACGATGGAGTACTTCCTGGAAGCCTCATAGGCCTTTTGTGGATTGCCCGTTTCAAGGTACAAATTTACTAAATACTTGTAGTATGAGGGCTTCTTCTCGCAGACTTCTGACAACCACACTTCAAGCTCTTTTAACCTTCCCTGAACTAAAAATTTGAAGACCTTTCTTCTTCCCATCCCTGTTATAAAATACCTAACCCTATGCCAAGTCGTCAAGGAATAGAGCACTTCCCTTTGCTTTATCCTTTTTGAGCCTTTTGCCCACGATCTTATCTTCAAGCTCTGGTGGAATTCCCTTGGCTGGCCTTAAAAAGACAATATCTTTGGGACTGATGCTTTCTTCTTTTTTTAGGTCTCTTTTTGTGTAGGCTCCCCTTCTTGCCCATATGCGCTCAAGCTTTTCGGAGGGGGCTGGAATCTTATTGCCTTTTCCAAGGGATATTTCTGCTCTTTTCACCCTTTCAATCATATTTTTGAAAGCTTTGAAGTCCATGGCAAAGCTTGCGTCTGGAGTGGGAAGATCCTTGCTGAAAGTTATGTGCTTTTCAATGTAGGTAGTTCCTAAAGCTACAGAGAGAATTGCGGTAATGTCGTCCTCTGTATGGTCCGATAGGCCCACTTCGCAGTGGGGGAAGTGTTCTTTTAGTGTAGTTATGGCTCTTAGGTTTATCTCACTGTAATCGGGTGGGTATAGAGACACGCAGTGAAGGAGAATGATCCTTTTGCAATCTCTAAGTAGGTTTACCGCTTCTTCAATCTCATGGAGGTATGCCATCCCTGTGGAGAGTATAACCGTCTTTCCCGTTCTGTTTATCTCCCTCAGCAGGGGGTGAAAAGTGAGGTCGCCACTTGCCACCTTGTAGATTTCCACGCCTATCTCTTCAAGTTTCTCTACCTGGTACGGCTGGGTTGGAGTGGTTGAGAACTTTATTCCGCACCTGTCTGCCTCTTCTTTTACTTCCCGATGCCATTCAAGGGGAAGGCCCCATGTATGTGCCTTTAGTATTTCGTAAGAGGGGGTGTTCAGGAGCGAATAGATCCTCCGCTCTCCAACACTGAAACTTCACAATGTCCACGCCTATCTCTGCGCACCTTCTTACGTATTTTAGAGCTTCTTCCAAAGATTCGTTGAAATTGCTACCAACATCTGCAATGAATTTTACCATGGCTAATCCTCGTAGAAGTCGGGGATGTTGAATTCTGCGTTAAGCTGTCCCTCAACCACGGCCAATCTGTTTATTTGGTTGGTCCCTTCGTATATCTGGGTAAGCCTTGCGTCTCTTGCCGCTTTCTCAATCCCATGGCAGTGGAGAAATCCGTTTTCTTCCATGAGTTTCATGGCCTGGTTGCACACCTCCCATGCCATGTCTGAGCAGAAGACTTTTGCAGCGGATCCGGCGGTTTGAAAGGGGATCTTGTACCTTGCAGCCTGCCATACCATGGCTCT
>WGAU01000098.1 GCA_015494645.1 Aquificota bacterium | reverse complement strand
GGTTTGAGGGGAAGGCCCATTAGATCGGGGTACTTCTTGGCGGCTTCTTTAACCGGCTCCGGAACCCTTCTTATGTTGTTACCCTGTCTGATAACGGGGTTAACGGCGCTTCCTAAAACCTCAGCGTACCTTTCCGCTATCTTTTTCTCCTCTTCGGTTTTGGGCTCCTCGGGATACTCTGGCACCATGTATCCCTTCTTTCTCAGCTCTGCTATGGTGTCTTTAAGCTGTACCACCGTTGCGCTTATGTTGGGAAGCTTGATAATATTTGAACCGGGCTGATTCACGAGTCTTCCCAGCTCTGCCAAGTCATCGGACACCCTCTGATCTTCCTTCAGGTAGTCAGGAAAGGCTGCCAGAACCCTTCCGGCAACAGATATGTCCTTTACTTCTACCTCAATACCGGCGGTTTTCACAAACTGCCTCACTATGGGAAGCAAGGAAAAACTGGCAAGGTACGGCGCTTCGTCTGTCTTTGTCCATATAATTGTGGGTTTCTCGCCCATGAGGTCTCCTCCTTAGTTAATTATTGTGAAGATTTTCCTTTGCTTTCTTTATTATAAGGCAGCTTAGGTTGTCAACTCACCTTTCAGGGAGTATGAACGTATGAATGCAGATGGAGGTAAGGTCATACATGCGGATTGTTGTCTTTATGTTTGCTCTTCTTATTGTAAGCTTTCCATCATGGGGGAAAGTCTACTCTTTGAAGGAGTGCGTGGAAATAGCAATTAAGAACAGCCCAAAGGTCAGAGCAAAGAGGTTCAGTCACAAGGTTCAGGAAGTCTCGGCATATATTGTCCTATCTGACTTTTTCCCAAGGATTTTTTGGAACTTGGATTACTCAAGAAACGGTGGGTCTGGCATAGATCCTTACAACCAGAGCTACTGGGAACTTTCCGCTCAATGGGAAATCTTTTCCGGCTTTTCAACCTTGAACAGCTATAGGGCGGAAAGGTATCTCTCATTCTCAGAAGCTGCTGAACTCAAGGCAGTGAAAAGGGATGTGGCCCTTAATGTAGTGGAGTTTTACACTCAAGCTTTCTCTGCAAAGATGCAGGTTAAGGCGGCAAAAAACTATGTGAAAAGTGCTCAATATGCACTGAGGCTTGCCCAAAAAAGATATCAAGTAGGCCTTGCTCCCAAGGCAGATGTGCTGCACGCCAGGGCCAAACTGAAGGAGGCTGAGTACAGGCTTATTGAAACGTCAAGGGAATACGATAAGGCTAAAGCTCATTTGGCATCCGTCATGGGGATGGATGTATTTACCGATTTAGAGGTGAAGGAATTAAAACCTGTAATAGTGGACTTTTCCAAAAAGGACCTTGTGGAACAGGCCTTGGCGGGAAGCTACAGGCTTGCTTCTCTGAAGGCAAGGATAGAAGCAGAGAAAAGGCGCCTTAAAGCTGTGTACGGTGAGTTTATGCCCAAGGTTACATTGAGCTCAAGCTGGGGAGAGACAGACCAGTCTCTTTTTCCAGATGATAGGGCCTACTGGAGCGTTGGGGTTTCGATTAGCTTTCCCCTGTTTACTGGACTTTCTACGGTTAAGAAGTTGAAAATGAAACGCTTTGAAATTGAGAGGTTGAAGTCTGAGTACAGAAGCTTGGAACTTCAGGTGCAGGATGAGGTATGGAGCAGCTACATGGACTACGAGAAAGCAAAAGAGAAACTTGTCTCCGCCGAGAGCTTTTTTGAGGCTTCAAAGGAGGATGTCAGAATCATGAGAAAAAAATACGCCGTAGGGCTTGCCTCAATAGTAGACCTTACCTCTTCCCAAGCCACACTTTACGATGCGGAAAGTTCCTACTACAGAGCCATTTCGGATCTGGTTTACGCCTACTACAAGTTGGTTAGATACGTGGGCAAGATTCCTGTGCTGGAGGAGCTGTTCTAATGAGGGCAAAGGTTTTCTTTTTGGTCCTGCTTTTTCTTGTAGCAGGGTGCGGGAAGAAGGAGAAGCCCTTCAAACCCAAAGGTGAAGCCAAGGTGAAAAAGGGAAGCATAGTGCTTGAAGTTACAGCCACTGGAGCGGTGAAACCTCAGGTTGGAGCACAGGTGAAGGTGGGAACCAGAATATCGGGAAAGGTGGAAAAGCTCTATGCCCAAGCAGGGGACCTGGTGAAAAAGGGGCAGCTCATCGCAGTTATTGAGCATGAAGATTTAAAGGCAGACATGCTCGCCAAAAAGCACCAAATGGAGGCAGCCCTGCAGGATCTGAAGAGAGTGGAGCAGGTTTATCCCCTCAGGATAGAAGCACAGAAGAATGCGGTGAAAAAGGCTCAGGCGGAGTTGCATTTGGCTGAGCTAAACTTTGAAAGGGTGAAGCAACTACACAGAGATGGTCTTGTTTCCGACAATGATTTGGATGTGGCTATCCGAGATCTCAAAGTCAAAGAGGCTCTGCTGAACGCTGAAAAAAACCGTCTATTTGAGTTGAAGAGGGAGTTTGAAAAGGTTAGGAAAGAAGCCCATCACAAATATGAAGCGGCCAAAGAAGCTTATAAATTTGCAAAAATAAGATACGGATACGCTTTTGTTTACTCTCCCATTACAGGGATTGTCTCCTCAGTGTCAACCCAGCAGGGAGAAACTGTGGTTGCTGGGTTAAGTGCCCCCACCTTCATCACCGTTGTGGATCTGAAAAAGCTGCAGGTGGATGCATACATAGATGAAACCGACATAGGCAAGATAGAACCGGGACAGAAGGTTACCTTTGTGGTAGATGCATACCCTGATAAAACCTTTGAAGGGATTGTGGAAACCATTTATCCTGGTGCCATAGTGAGAAACAATGTGGTCTTCTACGACACCAAGATAAGAATAATCACCCCTTACTATCCTCTTCTAAAACCAGAGATGACGGCAGACGTCACGGTGGAAGTGGGCAGGAAGGATAATGTACTTATAGTGCCTTCGGCTGCGGTTAAGGTGGGGATGGACGGCAGAAGCTATGTCATGGTCAAGAAAAATGGGAAGTGGGTCAAACGCCCTGTTAAGACCGGCTGGGAGAGTCAGGGGAAGGTAGAGATACTGGAGGGATTGAGAGAGGGTGAGGTAGTGGCCCTGTGGTAAAAATCGTAGAGATGCGCGGGGTTAAGAAAGTTTACAGAACCAAGGCGGGAGAGGTGGAAGTTCTGAGAGGAATAGACTTTGAGGTCAACCAGGGAGACTTTATAGCTATAATGGGTCCTTCAGGAGAGGGTAAAAGTACCCTTATGAATATACTGGGTTGCTTAGATAGACCCACGGATGGAAGTTACCTTTTTGAAGGAGTTGATGTAACCTCCCTCAGCGATAGGGAGCTTTCTAGGCTCAGGAACAGGAAGATAGGCTTTGTCTTCCAACAATTTCATCTGATTCCGTGGGCTACGGCTTTGGAGAACGTGCTTCTACCCATGATCTACAGAGAGGGCGTAAGAAAAGAGCATGTGGAAAGGGCCAAAGAGCTGTTGGAGCGCCTCGGTTTGGGACATAGATTAGCTTTCAAGCCATCGGAGCTTTCTGGAGGTCAACAGCAGAGGGTAGCCATTGCCAGGGCACTTATAGGGAGACCTTCCTTACTTCTGGCGGATGAACCCACGGGAAACTTGGATGCGTCTTCAAGTAAAGAAGTTATGCGTGTATTTCAGGAGTTAAACGATTCTGGAGTCACCATCGTTATGACTACCCACGATCCGGAAACCGCTTCTTTTGCTTCCAAGGTCAAGGTCATAAGAAATGGCAGGTTCGTGGAGTAGAACCTTTGGTATAGCCAAAGATTCTCTTAGAGAGATTCTGTCATCCAAGGTGAATCTCTTCTTTATGTCCTTTGGGCTTATTGTGGGAATATGTGCCATGGTTTCCATATACTCTTTGGGCAAAGGAGCGGAGATAACGGTTTACAGGATCTTGGAAAATCTCAACTTTGGTTCCAACGCTTTCCTCATACTGGCGGGGGGCGGAAAATTCTTTGGTCCCGCTGCCACAAGAATGGATAGGTTCAAGATGGAGGATGAGGAGGCTATTGAAAGGTTTGATTTTGTGGTTGAGGTGTCTCCAGTTCAGTTGGGCTTTCTATCCGTTGCTTCTCCGAAAAATGCCGTCAACACTCGGGTGCTTGGCGTTTTGCCGGTGTACTCTCGGATAAACAACTGGGGAGTATGGGAGGGAAGGTTCATAAACCATGAAGATGTGAGGTTGAAAAGAAAGGTTTGTGTTCTCGGCTACGATACGGCAAAAAACCTCTTAGGAGACGATCCCATAGGGAAGAGGGTAAGGATAAACGGGGTTCTTTTTGAGGTGGTGGGAGTTCTTGAAAAGAAAGGGGTTATTGGAAGGTTCCATTTGGACGAGAGGGTGTTGATTCCCCTCAGCACTGCCAGAGACAGAATATTCAACAGGGATTGGTTGAACGCAGCCAAAGTGCTGCTGAAGTCCAATGTGGATTTTAAGAGAGCGGAAAGAGCCATCAGGAATCTTCTCAGAAAACGCCACAACCTTTTGAGAAACGAACCTGACGATTTCAGAATAATAACCCCCGATCAGGTAATGGAGTTTTTGACCAAAGCCACAAGGACTCTTACAGCTCTTCTTCTCTCCATATCCCTTATAACATTGGTGGTGAGCGGTGTGATTATCATGAACATCATGTATGCCATCGTTGAGGAAAAGAAAAAAATAATTGCTTTAAGAAAGGCCTATGGTGCTACCAACAGGGATATTCTCTTTCACTACACCTTTATGACGGCGGTGGTGGCGTTTCTGGGTGGAACCATAGGAAGCTCCATAGGCAACGCTATTGTGGCTGTGGTTTCAAGTTACACCCCCATTGACGGGTATTACAGCGTGGCATTTTCGGTCCTTTGCGTGTTGGTGGCAGTGATAGCGTCGGTGCTCTTCGGAACGGCCCCTGCCAAGGAAGCTGCGAAACTACCTCCAGCAGAAATTTTGAGATGAAAGGGATGAACCTGAGACTGAAGTTCGGTGCGATCTTTTACAAGAAGAAGCGTCTTTTTCTCTCCGTTCTTGGGATAGTGATAGGTGTGGCGGCGGTGGTGGTAATGATATCTGTGGGGGAGGGGGCTAAAGAAAAGGTAATGAGAGAGTTTGAAACCTTTTCCCCCGACACACTGACGGTTGTGGCAGGTAAGACAAGAATCAGAGGAGGGCGGGCCATAACGGTTAGGAGATACACTACGTTAAAAATGGAAGATGCCGAGGCTGTAAAAAAGATCCTGGGCGTGGTTCGAGTGGCGCCTGTTTACGAGGGATCGGTTACGGTGGAATACGAAAGAGAGACCATCACTTGCACTTTGGTGGGAAGCACACCGGAAATATTTAAGATCAGAAGGTTTTCTCTGCTTGAGGGAAGGATCTTCACCCAGAGGGAAGCTTACAGAAACGGGAAGGTGGCTGTGATAGGATACAGGGTGTGGAAGGAACTTTTCAAGGACGAGGATCCCATTGGTAAGAGGATCAGAATACGAAAGCTTCCCTTTGTAGTGGTAGGCCTTATGAAAAAGATGGGAACCGATGCCAGTGGGAGGGATTTAGATAGCCAAGTTATCATCCCCATATCGTCCGCTACAAACAGGGTCTTCAATGTTGACTACATATCGGCCATATTCGTCCAGACAGCAGGTGAAGCTTTCTTAAACGATGTGTCTACTAACATAGAAAGGATTCTCATGGAGAGGCATGAGATAAGAAACCCTCAGGACAAGGATTTCAGCATTGTGAGAGCGGAAGAGATACTCAAAGGGAAGGCCCAGTCTGCTATGATCTTTTCTGTGTTCATAGTAAGCATAGCAGCCATTTCTCTGTTGGTCGGTGCCTTTGGAGTTATGGCCGTGATGATACTATCGGTAAAGGAAAGAAGAAAAGAAATAGGCCTCAGGAAGGCCTTAGGTGCCACTAAAAAGGATATTGTCCTTCAGTTTTTAGGTGAGTCAATGGCTATAACGATGTTTGGTGGCTTTCTCGGGGTGGTGGCAGGGTTTCTTCTGAGCCTGTTGGTTTGCGCCTTGGCCAAGTATCCCTTTGTGAATCCGGCAAAGCCATCGGCTGTGGCCTTTGCGGTCACATTTTTCTTCGGTGTGGTATCGGGAGTATATCCAGCACTGAAGGCTTCTCAAATTGATCCTATTGCAACCTTGAGGGATTGATTTTTGAGTGCTTTTTGAATATACCTTCCCGAAAAATTTTGGAGGGGGAGATATGAACTTTGTTTTAGCAATTCTCCCGATACTAATTGTCCTTATAGGTATGCTGTTGTTTTCCCGTTCAGGCACCTTTATGTCTGTTGTGGGTTGGGTGCTGTCCATCATAGTGGCCGTGACCTATTTTAAAACGCCGATTAATGTTGCTTTAGGTGCCAGCGTTATGGGCGTTGTGAAGGCATTGGGCATCACTTTGGCAGTGGTGTTTACCATGTTCCTTATATTCCTCATGAGGGAAACCGGTGCACTTCAAAGGATTATCCAGTATGTCAAGGGGATAGCCAAAACCAAAGAGGAACAGGCGCTTTTTATAGGCATGGGTTTTGGTTCTCTGGCTACCGCTCTCGGTATGGTAACCCCCGCCATGTTCCCACCGGTCTTTCTGATGCTGGGTTTTTCTCCTATAGCGGCTATTGGTATATCTGTTCTCTGTTATGATCCTTTGACATCCTTTGCTCTCTTTTCCATTCCCATAACTTTGCCGGCAAAGGTTGCCTGGGGACCTTTCGGTATAAGACCACCCGGTGTGCCCAACTTAGAGGAATTTATATGGAATTTTACCCATAAGATAACTGTGTTTCTACCGGTGGTGTCGGTATGTTTTGCCTTACTGATGCTTTACACCATAGAGGGTAAAGACTCTGTCAAGAAGCACTGGAAGCAGGCACTGGTTGCTGGTTTGGTTCTTTCTCTTACATCCTATGTTATCGCCGCTTTTAGAATACTTCCCGTTGAGGTTATAGGAATAGCTTCCGGTTTCGTCACCATGGTGGCCGTTTACTTTATGTTCTCCAAAAACAGGAAGGAAAAGGCCGAAGAGCATAGATGGGATGCCGATCTTGTCCAGTCCATGTTTCCGCTCATTCTATTGGTGGTCTTTTCTATGGTGGTGAACATTCCCACTATAAAGAAGTACCTTGCAAATGTCTTGGGTAGGTCCGAGGTCATCACCATAATTGCCAATAAGAAAACGGACCTAAACATTTTCGCCAATGTGTGGTTCTGGATCTTGGTGACCTGTGTGCTATCCATACCCATCTTGAGGCCAACTCCTGAGCAGCTCAGGAATACTTTCAAGACATGGCTTCAGAGGATCTGGGGACCATTCATTGCATATTCTCTCTTCTTTGCAGTGGCCTTTGTTATGGCTTGGTCTGCTATGGAAGTGGCAAACGGCAAGCTGGTCCCAGGACCTCATTTTGCAGATTACAATATGGATAGAATAATTGGAGTTACTTTGGCAAAGATTTTCGGTGACCTTTATCCCTTCCTTTCTCCCTTCTTGGGTCTTTTTGGCGCATTTGTGGGAGGAAGTGAGACTGCTTCTAATGTGCTCTTTGCCAAGATACAGTTTGAGGCTACCAAGATGACCGTGGGTGCACAGGCATTCATGTGGATATACGCAGCCCACGCCGTGGGTGGGGGAATAGCCAGCGCCATAACTCCTTCAAAGATTACCAATGCTGCAGCAACCATTGGAGTTAAAGGCGAGGAGGAAGCAAAACTGTTGAAGGTGGTTATATTCCCCGTACTTGTAATGTGCGTGTTTGTGGGGATAATGGTTATGGCGCTGGTATGATGTACGAGAGCCCGTTTCTGGAGGATGTAGAGCCGAGCATTTGGGATAAATTGAAAGGAGAGGGCCTTGATGGTGCCCTCTCCTTTTGTTTTTACTCAAGCCCATACATAGCCAGAACCTTAATATCTCATCAAGATTGGATTGAAGAAATATTTGTCAACAAGGATTACCAGAAAAGCCTTGATAGGGAAGATTACATTGGAATGTTTTCAAGCCTATCCCTTGCTGAGATCAAGAACCTCTTTAGAAAGGAGCATGTCAGACTGGGGATCAGAGATCTTCTGAGAGCAGCTGAGGTTGACAGGATCTTGAGAGAGCTGTCCTTTCTTGCAGATGGGGTGATAAGTAGCCTCTTGCAGATGTCTGTTTCGGAAACTTCACAGAGCATTGGAATACCCCCAGAGCAGTTTGAGTGTTGCGTTGTAGCCTTGGGAAAGCTTGGGGGAGAGGAGCTGAACTACTACTCGGATGTGGATCTGATGTATGTTTACAGCAGAAGTGAAACAGGAAAATTGGGGAGCAAAACAGACCTTGAGGTTTATACCCGGGTTTTTTCAAGGCTGAACCGGTTCCTCTCCGACTATTCGGAAGGAGGGCCCATCTACCATGTGGATCTGAGGTTAAGACCCCAGGGTAGGAAGGGACTGCTGTGTATGCCGGTAGATGCTTACGAAGCGTACTACGAAAGCTTTGGCAGAACATGGGAAAGGGCTATGCTTTTAAGAGCAAGGCTATGTGCTGGAAGTAAAGAACTTTATGAGGAGCTTGAAAGAAGGATAGAGCCATTTGTTTACAGAAAGGCATTGGACTATTCAGTTGTGGAAGAACTCAAATTTTTAAAGGACAGTATAGACAGGGAATCTAAGCATCAGGACAGGAACATAAAGACGGGCAAAGGAGGAATAAGGGAAATTGAGTTTATCGTACAAAGTTTCCAACTGGTCTTCTCCGGTCAGAATCCATGGCTTAGAACAGGTAATGTATTTCTTGCCCTCAACAGGCTCAAAGCGGCTGGATTAATGGGAGCAGAAGAGTACAGCATCTTGACGCAGGCCTACAGGTTTTACAGAAGGCTTGAGAATAGAATCCAGATGCTAAACTGTTCTCAGACACAGCTTCTTCCAGAAAAAGGTGAAGATCTGAAAAGGATCTGTGTTTCTATGGGATACGGTGATCGGTTGGAAGATTTTGAAAAGGATCTTGCCTTTTATAGGCAATCTGTCAGGAGAATCTTTGAGTCTGTTGTCGGAGGCAAAAGGTCGGAAAGTGTTGTTTACCACTGGGAGGACCCAGCTGTTGAAAGAATAATCTCTTCCCTCAGAGAAGAGGGAGAGGAAGATGCAGAGGAAGCCCTTCACAGGATAATGAAAGACGCTCAGTCATGTGCCAGTCCTTCAATGGTGATAAAAAACTTGGCGGACTTTTTGCAGCTTATGAAATATACAAAAAGGACTATCTACGAGCTTCTGGTGGAAAATGATCGGTTTAGGAAAACCTTTGTCAGTGTCCTTGGAAACAGTCAGTTCCTTTCAAGGATTATCTTCAGCGATCCCGAGCTTGTAGAAACCCTTTTTGAGGACCCCACTCATACTGGCGTTGGGGAAGGAGAGCTTACAGCATGGCTTGAAGAGAGAATCAAGGATCTTGATGCCGAGTCTGCCAAAAAACAATTGGAAAGGTCTGTGAGGGAAAGATTGCTCAGAATTGGCATAGCCGATGTTTCTGGGCGCTACAACATATATCGGGTTTTTGCGGAACATACCAAACTTGCAAAAGCCTGTATAAAGGCTCTTGACAGGTGGCTTACCGCTAAAAAGCATGCTCCTGTTATGATCTTGGGGCTTGGTAAGTTAGGGAGCAAAGAACTCACCTATCATTCCGATGTTGACGTGGTGTTCTTCAGCACGAAAGGAGGTGATCATATCCACGCTAAGTATTACACCTCCTTTATAGACACCATGCCTTACGAGGTTGACACGAGACTGAGGCCCTTTGGAAGCAAGGGAGTGATGGTAGTAACTCCTGAAGCACTTTCAGACTATCTCAAAAAGCACGGAAGGGTTTGGGAAAGACTTGCCTACAGCAGGGCAAGAGTCATTTTCTCAGACGATAGGGAACTGGAACAAAAGGTAACGCAGATTATTGATGAGTTTGTACACGGGCAAGTTGATGATCTTGAAAGGGAAGTCTGGAACATGCGTTTGAAGATGGAGAAGGAGCTGGGAAGATCGCCATACAACCTTAAGTACTCTGAAGGAGCCATTGTGGATGTTGAGTTTGCCGCTCAGTTCCTTGCGGTGAGGCACGGAATCAAAAAGCAAAATCCCCTTGGCGTCTTAAGGGTAGCCTGCAATAAGGGAATTTTGGAAAAGAAAGACTATGTAGCTTTGAAAGAAGGCTACCACTTTCTCAGATGGATGGAAAACATTTTAAGGCTCTCCTTTTACCCCCCCTTAAAAGAGTTTCCGCGAAGGGGAGAAAGGCTTTCTATGCTTTCCCGAATGACAGGACTCCAAGAGCACGAGCTTGTGGACAGATTCATGGAGGTAAAAAGATCCAACAGAGCTGTCCTCAGAAAAATACTGAATGTGTAGTAGTGCTTGATTACACAAATATTACCGGTGCCGCATCTCCTATGCTTACCTTAGCAAAGGCTAATGGGTATCCTGTATTTGCCAAGTCCTCTGGATCAGTGGAGTCCTTTTGCAAAAAATTTGGTATTCGTTTTCGTTCCTTGAGCCTATTCTCTTTACTTTTATATGCCTCCAGTTCCAAGCCCACTTTGCTAACCGTTAGGAGCAAAGAAACGATCATATGCTGTATTGTAGCACTAATTACCGGGGCTAAGGTGAAAAGGGTAAACCTCAATCTGAAGACTTATTTTATTGATAGATTTATTGAAACTGTCCCTTTGGAAAAGACAGGATGGGTTGAAATTCCGGAAAAAACAATGGAAAAAGCTGGAAAAACTGAAAACTTGCCTTCCTTAGTAGTGGTGTCCCGGTTAAAGAGGGAAAGGAAGTTAGAAGTTCTCTTTAAAAAGCTTGTAAACTTGAGGACAAGAATTGAGCCCACGCTTATCGGTGGAGGAGATGAGAAGATATACGAGAGGATTTCCTGCCATGTGCCTGTAAAATGGGTTAGAGATAAGATGGATGATTTTTACCGTACCTTGACCTCTTTTGATCTTCTGCTTTACCCATCTGCTGGCAGCGATAAAAGCTGTAGGACCGTACTTGAAGCTATGGCTTGCGGTGTGCCTGTAGTAAGTACGGAACCTTTAACAAAAAGATACCTAACCGGCCACGAGGGGATGCTTGTGGACTTAGAGCATATACCTGTACTGGTTGACCGTTTGATATCCCTTCCTTCCTTGCTTAAAAAGATGTCCTTGAACGCTTTAAAAAGAGCAAGGAGATTCTCTGTAGAACGGGTGAGACTTTGAAAGTGGCGCAGGTCATATCCCGTTCGGGCTGTTCTTCCGGAGGAAGTATACAGGCTCTTCTTTTGGCCAAAAGCCTTGTAGGTATGGTTGATGTCTCTGCCTTTGCCTCTAGGGGAGGAGAGTGCGAAAAGAAGGCCTTGGAGTTAGGACTGCCCCATGTAACCCTTTCTATGGGATGGGACACAAGATCTCTTTTAGAGTTTGTTAGGTTTGCAAAGGGCTTTGATGTGCTTCATGCTCATAAAGGTAAGGCTTTGTCTTTTTCACTCTTTTCCTCTTGGATCTTGGGCAGAGTGAAGGTCTTTGCCAACCGAGGGGTTAGCTTTCCACTGGAAAGATGGAATATCTGGAAGTACAGAATTCCTCTAACGAGAGCCGTTGTATGTGTGTCCTTTGGAGTGATGAGGCTGTTGGCACAGCAGGGATTGTCTCCTGAGAAGCTAAAGGTGGTTTATGGAAGCATAGATCAAAGATTTTTTAAGTCCGAAGCCCAGAAGAAAGTTTGCAAGGAGCTTGGTCTTGATGCAACAAGATTCCGTATTCTCCTTGTGGGAAACTTTCGTCCGTGGAAAGGGCACACCATATTGGCAGAGGCTTTTTCAAGTCTCTCTCAAATTTTATCTAACGGAGAGCTTATTTTTGCCGGTAAAGAAAGCGTAAAAGTGCTTTCCGATGCGAGAAGCATATTAGGAGAGAATTTTACAAGTCTTGGATACAGAAGGGATGTGGAAAGAATCATAGCCTCCTCTGATGTGTTGGTAAACGCTTCTACAGAAGGAGAGGGGATCCCTGGAGTGATAAGGGAAGCTATGGCTTGTGGTAGATGTGTGGTAGCGTCGGATCTTGACGGGAACTTAGAAATGGTTGAACACGGAAAAACGGGGCTGATTTTTCCCACAGGAAACCACTTGATCCTTGCCAAGCGACTTATATTTCTTGCCTCATATCCGAAGGTTGCTAAAAAACTTGCCTGTAATGCCAGAAGATTTGCTTCAAGATTCACCTTGAAGGCAAGGGCGCAGAGGATACTATCTATATATGCTTCCCGATAGAGAGAAATTCATTTCCATTGCAGAGAAAGCGCTTATAACGCTTGGTGTTTCTTTTAAAGACCTTAGACCATTAAAAGAGGGCAAGAAGGGCCTTGTTTATTATTTTGAAAGCAAAGATGGGCAGAAGATACTGAGGCTTTACAGAAATCCTTACAAACTGTCAAAAGTGGTCCTCGTAAACCGTATCTTAAAGAAAAAGCATATGGATATTTTGGCGGAGATATACCGAATAAAGTTTATTCCTACACTTGTTTTTTCAGGGGTTGTTGGCGCTTCTGTGGAGGAGTATCTATCTCCCTGCACAGACGTCACACTGGATGATAAGAGAAGATTTCTTGCCAAACTAAGAGCCTTACACAGTGCCACAAAGGTTAAACAGCCTCTGCTTGCCAAGTACCTGTGGAATCGCTGGATTTCCAAAAGCAAAGGATCTGTGGATTACGTGGTGTCCAGGCGTCCCGATCTTGAAAAGCCCCTTAGAAATTTGATCAGCCAGATATTGGAATCTTCTGTCCCTGAAATTTTGGCTCTGTGTCACAACGATGTTGCCAACTCCAATATGGGATGCAAAAATGGAGAAATAAAGCTTTTTGACTGGGATAGAGCAACCCTTTTCTTCCCTGAGTTTGAAGAAGCTCAAGCTTGTTACATGCTCGGTTTGGACAGGGAATTTTCGGAATATCTAAATACTCCACCTGGAAAGCTCTTTTTAATAGCAAGAGTCAAAAAGCTCCTGAAAAGGGGAAAGGATCCTTCCCCTCTCTTTAATGAATTTTGATTTGACAAAATTATATTTTATCCTATCTTGAAACAAAACCAATTGTTAAGGAGGTAATCATGAAAAAGTATCCAAAGGTGCCATTGACCAGTGGTGGGCGTAAGAAGGACACTTGGTGGAGCTATAGAGTAAACCTTGCTCCTCTCCGATACCGTGGCTCTTCATCAAACCCGTATGGGCAAGACTTTAACTATGCCGAGGAATTCAAAAAGCTTGATTTGAATGCCGTTAAGGAGGATATCAAAAAGGTTCTTACCCAATCTCAATCTTGGTGGCCAGCAGATTTTGGACATTACGGCCCGCTATTTGTGAGACTCGCATGGCATAGTGCTGGTTCCTACAGACTCTTTGATGGAAGAGGCGGTGCGAGGGGTGCTTATATGAAGCTTGCCCCGCGAAACAGCTGGCCCGATAACATAAACCTTGACAAAGCCATAAGACTGCTGTGGCCTGTAAAGAAAAAGTACGGCAGAAAGATCTCTTGGGCAGATCTTCTGATACTTGCTGGAAATGTAGCCCTTGAATCCATGGGCGTTAAGCTGATGGGGTTTGCAGGGGGAAGAGAGGATACCTGGGAGCGGGATGAGATAACCTATTGGGGATCGGAAAAGGATTGGTTGGAAGGAGACAAGAGAAAAAGGAACGAAACAGTGGAAGATCCGCTGTCTGCAACTCAGATGGGGCTTATATATGTAAACCCAGAGGGTCCAGACGGCAATCCAGATCCTAAAGCATCTGCCAAAGAGATCAGGGCCATATTTGCCCGTATGGGAATGAACGACGAGGAAACGGTTGCCCTTATAGCCGGCGGACATAGCTTTGGAAAGTGCCATGGTGCAGCGTCAGAAGAGTACTTGGGACCTGAACCGGAGGAAGCAGGGCTTGAGGAACAAGGCCTTGGCTGGCGCTACGAGTACAAGTCGGGCAAAGGTCCT
>WGAU01000097.1 GCA_015494645.1 Aquificota bacterium | reverse complement strand
GTTTGATATTCAAGGTAACATAGCTATCAGACTCCCCGTTTATATTAAGAGTAACCCCCCCTATAACATCGTCTATAGTGTTTGATGGCCTAACATAAGTCAGACCATCCACCTCTATGATAGCATCTTTCCCTTTGGAACCAACCTCCCTCTCCTCATTAGCAGAAGGAATGAGGTTAAATGCGTAAAGTATATTACTTGTATCGCTATCGCTTCCAATCCTTATAAACTGTGCATTTGTGCCTCCATTCTTGGGATCGGAAATCAAAATAACCTTATCCATGGCCGAATCGTAGATCATCTTTACCCCGGCACCGGAAGAATTCACTTTCTGTATAAGATCGTTCAAGCTATCCTTCTGAACATCCACATAGATGCTCACCCCGTTAATGGTAAAGGTCCCCGAAGTGGGAGTTATGGTAAGGCCCGTTTCCGCCAAAGGGGCTGTGGGATCAATTCTGCCCCCATCGCTCCCTTCCACTTTGGTAGCCCCTTTAAGGGCAGAGAGCTTAAATACATTGAAGAAACTGCTCGTATCATCCGGAGAGCCAAGCTGAATATCCTGCCCGTTCTCTATGCTTCTCAAAACAAACCGATCGTTTTCTGCATCGTACTCAGCAACAACACCGGCACCTGAAGAATTTATTTTGGCCAAAAGATCCCTAACGGTAAGCTTAGTGTAGTCCTCTATAGTGATCTTCACCCCGTTAATGGTGAAGGTTCCGTTGAGATTGTCATCCACAGGCTCCGAAAACCCTGCCTTATCCAAAGTGGCATCTAAATTTATCCCACCTCCAGTAGAAACCCCGGAGCCACCATAAACATAAGTGGGGGTGGGCTTCTTTATATTAAGGGAAGCATCCCTTATAATTTCAGCCGTTCCTTCTGAAAGAGCATCTGCGGTGAAAGCAACACCCCTTATAAGATGTTGATCCATAAGGCTCTTAAGATCACTGAGGGTATCCGCATAAAGTCTCGTAACTATAGAATCCTCAACAGACACAGTGGTGTTATCAAGGCCCAAAGCTGTAGTTGTGGCATCGCTTCCAAAGGTCAAGCCTTTGCCTTCCACATCGTAAACCACCAGAGAATCGTTGCCTGTACCAACAGCGTTATTCACTCTGACCACCACATAAGTCTTATCTTTGGTTCCCATGGCATCGTTTATGGCCTTGTTGAGAGCATCTTGAAGATCTTCCGCCACATCGTAAAGAGAAGTTACCCCTTGCTGATAATCTATCCCGGTGTAGGCCACTATATCTTTACCACCATAAGTGAAGCCCAAAGCAGAACCTGCAGAAACATCAGTTCCGATGGTTCCCTCATTGGTGGAATCTTCAATTGTGCTTCCTGTGTATGCGTAGAAAGTGTCTCTCCCAGAAACCTTAAAAGAATCAACGGCAAAGTACTTACCGGTATCTGCATCCTGATAGATTTGGATGTTATCGGTACCTTCCAGAGTCTCCACCGGTCTGCCCGTTATAGAAGTTATACCTGTACTTCCCGCATCAATGAGCCTTGCCCTTGCATACATAGACATGGCCATGGCTGGTGTAGCCATCTGCAAAACCTTAATCCTGTGCGAACCAAAGGCTGCCTCAATCCCGGCTGTAGCGGTTATAACCCCCTCATTGGAGGAAACAACCTGCTTATTCAGATACGTAGACTGTAGCTTCAACTTCAACAGAGACTCCTTCAGGTCGTTCACCATACTGCTTATCTCTTTGTAAACATCCTTCTCTATCTTTACCTTGTCTTCTTTCTTCTTTATCTGCTCAAGTACACCGGAACGCGCCTTCACCAACTCTTGAATTATACCATTAACGTCTATACCTGAGGCCAAACCACCAACTCTTAAGCTATCCATCTTCTTCACCTCCACTATTCAACATCGGAAAAAGAAGCGAGACCTTAAGGGCGAATTAGCAAAAAGAACGCCAGCATTGTTTAACATCTAACTCCTTTAACAATGCCAATATATTGCTGCAAAAGGCACGAAACAGCTAAGAGGAATAGATTACTATGCGGTTCCTACCTGCCTTCTTGGCCTTGTAGAGAGCCTCATCCGCCGCCTTTATAAGATCCTCAGCACTGGCAAACGTGTAGTTTTCCTGTGTGGTAGCTATGCCCATACTCAAAGTTACCCTACCAAAAGGAGAACCCTTGTGGGGAATGTTTTCTCTCTTTAAAGCATCCACTATTCTTTCTGCCACCCTCATAGCACCTTTGCTGGCAGAACCGGGAAGAACCACCACAAACTCCTCGCCGCCGTATCTGGCACAGAAATCTCCTGGCCTAAACAGAGACCCCTTTATAATCTCCGCAACCCTTTTGAGACACCAATCCCCAGCCTGATGCCCGTAAATATCGTTGTACTTCTTAAAGTGGTCTATATCGCACATTATTACAGAAAGCGGCACCCTGTATTCCATGGATAGATCAAACTCCTTTTTAAGTCTTCTTTCAAGCTCCCTCCTGTTGAAAAGCCCAGTGAGGGGATCATGGGAAGCCTGATGCTCTATGTCAGTGTAAGCCCTTCTCAACCTCAGCCCCAAAAACAACACTGTGCCTACCCCCAGAAACCACACAGAAACATGCACAAGAACTACAGGAAAAACGTCCCCCTCTGATGAAGAAAAAGGCACCAGTACGCTTATTCCACCTATAAGATCTCCCACTTTATATCCCTGAGTTGCGTGGCATTTCAAACACTCCTTTCTGGCAAACAGAGGGGCCATATAGAAAACTTTCTCTCCCTCCCTTTTCACAAACTCCTTCTTACCTCCCAAGAAGCTTTTTAAAGCCTCTTCTTCCAACGGTGTTGGAGAATTGGAAGGATTCATGGGCTTAAGTCCTACCATTCTGATCTTCACATTCCCTCTGTACTTTGTCATATAAGAAACCTGACGGGTCATATACGCCGGATTTACCAGAGTTAAGGTAAGATTGTCGTTTACCCTTATATCCCTCATAGGCACCTTCAACCAGGGATTGGGAGGGGTGAACTCTGACACAGGAACATACACTCTACCATTCTTTGCGTTCCACTCCCGGAATATAACCACAAGCTGATAAAAATTCCTCGCCGTTTGAACCATTGTATCAAGATTATGCTCTTTAATCCTCTCCAAATTCCACCACAGGGATACAAGGGAAACAGCCGTCCAAAGAAACAGGATAAGAAACAAACTCCTTTTCATATCATTAGGAAATCATAATATAGTTGAAAAAGCAACAGATAAGTGGTCAAATGCATAATTGAAATGGTAAGCGTGGTGATAAAGCTTTTGTTTGAAAGTGAAGCTGCTGCAAAGAGGGCCTACGGTGCTGCTATGTCAAGAAAGGAAAACGTTCTTGAAACTTTAGTGCCATCCAACCCCACCATCATAAACAACCTGATAAAATCATCTAAAGAAAAAGACTGTAAAAGGTACCCCGGCCTATACGCTCCTACAGACACTCTAAAAATTCTATCCAATCCCTCAAACAAACTGTTGCTATGGGGATGCGAGAAGTTTGACAGCCCCGCCGTATCGCTTCAGGAAAGGATCATTGTTATCTCCGGTCTCACCCAGACTCCACCGGACAGGGTTCCGTGGGGAGCATCCTACATGCCCACTGCAGAAGCTGCCCTATGCGTTTGGAAGGGAGAAAACTTTGCAGGCATATCATTAGCAGCAAGAGGAAGGTTCAGGTTAATGTTTGAAGTCAATACAGACAAGATCTTAGATGGAGGTAAGAACGACAAAAACACAAGAACAGCCATACGAGCCATAAACGCGTTCAACAACACATACCTGAGACACTTCGGAAAGGATGTGTCTTCTTTTATAGGCACAAACTCCTGGATCATTACCGAAAATGGAGAAGACACCAACCTTATACACGCATCCTCAGCCCCACTAAGCCACTCAAACACAAACATGACAAAACTTGTGGTAAAAAGCCCTAAAGGACTCTTCGCCCGCACTTTCCCACATAGTTGCAGACGCATCTTTGTGGACCAATATTTATTAAGGGACTTCCAGCTACTTCTTTCAGGAGCAAATTGACATAGTAAGAAACGGGCTATAGTCTATAACTCCGGGGGCTTACATGACGGAAAGGGATAGAGAGATACTCAAAGCTGTGGTTCAGATACACATATCAACCGGAGAACCTGTTGGTTCAAGGACTATTTCCAAACACCTTAACATGAAGCTGTCTCCGGCAACCATAAGAAACATAATGGCGGATCTGGAAGAGAAAGGCTACCTCATGCAGCCCCACACGTCCGCAGGCAGGATACCCACAGACAGAGGATACAGATACTATGTGGATCATCTCATTGAAGAAAAGCCGGTTGAAGAGGTTATAAAGGAGTTTGACTCAGTTATGAAGGAAACTCTGAAGCGTGCAAAGGATGTAAAGGACATTCTCAAATCTGCATCCAAATTTTTATCAGAAAGAACCAAGCAGGTAGGACTTCTTTTTATCCCTAAAATTAAGGTCCTGAAGGTTAAAAATGTAGAGCTCATAAAAGTAGCTTCGAAAACCATTCTCGTGATATTCGCATCAGAATCGGGTATCATACAACACAAGCTCATACAAACAGAAGAAGACTTCTCTCAAGAACAGCTCACCCGCTTCTCTAACTATATCAATCAAAAATTCAGCGGGAAGAGTCTTGCTCAAATAAAGGAAGCCCTGCTGTCGGAAATGGAAGAGGATAGGAACAGATACAATAAATTTTATGCCAAGGCACTTGAGCTATCCCAAAGAGCCATCTCCACACTGGACAACGAAGAGTTTGAAGTGCACTTTGAAGGGACATCTCATATACTTGAACACAAAGAGTTTGTTGAGAACATAGAAAAGCTACGGGAAATTTTCAAGGCCTTTGAAGAAAAAAGCAAGATAGTAAAGCTTCTTGATAAGTGCTTAGCAGAGGAAAGCGCTGTTGTCATCATAGGAAGCGAATCCGGATACCAGGACTTTGAAGAACTGGCAATGATACTGACCAGTTGTTCGTATAAGGACAGAACTTTTGGCACCTTAGGTGTAGTATCACCCAAACGTGTGGATTATGCCTTTTTGATCCCTCTTGTAGAAAAG
>WGAU01000096.1 GCA_015494645.1 Aquificota bacterium | reverse complement strand
GTCCCGTTTTTGGCACCTTCAGGTTCCTCATGGGAGATGACAAGAGCACATGGTTCCAAATGCTTAAAGACGGCTGGGATATGCTGTACATCCCCGACAGCATATGCTATGCCCTTGAAAGCAGGGAGGGAAACTTCGTAAAGGTTAGTCTCCAGCTCCTTTTTAGATGGTACGGCAACACTCTGAGAAACAGTAGTAGGGCCCTTTCCCTCGGTCCCCAAAGGGTTGGGGGTTGGTTCATATGGTTCGCCATCCTTGACCAGAAGCTTTCCATGTGGACCGCCCTTGTAGGCATCACCTCCGCCATCATGCTCAGTCTCGGAGTACACCCCGTCTATCTTCCAATATACTTTGCCTGGGTGCTTCTGGTAAGAAGTGCACAATCCGCTGCCATAGCCTTAGGAGGCCACCCCGTTAGCTACAGAACCGTCCCTCTTATGCTTTACAATCAATGGGTTGGTGCCCTCGTGAAGATATGGGTAAACTACCACCTGCCCCAACAGAAGTGGGAAAAGGGAGGGAAGACACAGGATGCATCCTCGTGGTGGATAAAGCCTAAACATCCGCTGGCTTCTTTTATTCCCAACTTCTCCATGCTGGTTTCAACGGTGCTTTTCCTTTTCATACTTGCCCTCTCGGAAGGGCTTCTAAGCGTGCCAGACTTAAGGGCAGCCATACCAGAAGACAAAAAAGGAGTGATTGAAGTGGAAGATCTTAGCCGAATCAATCAAATCATTCAAAATGCTCCCAAAAGCTCTGTAATAAAGCTTCCCAAAGGAACCTTTGAGATAGAAAGCCCCATTATCATCGCACGGGAAGACATAGTTCTTGACGGAAACGGAGCGCGTATAGTAGCACGAAAACCCATGAAGGCTCTAATCGTTATTGAAGGAAAACGCAAAAAGCTCAAAAAACTTAAGAAAACTGCCAAAAAAGGAGACACCCACATCCTCTTGAACGAACACCTTCACGAGGGAGACATAATCCTGTTGAGAAGACCCAACGATCAAGAATTCTTGAAAAAGATTGGAAGCAAAAGGTGGAACAAAGGCTACCCCTATCTCAGGCAGGAAATCTTTGAAGTGAAAGGTACTGTGAGAGATAGAGTGCTTTTGGATAGAGAACTTTCCTTTGACTTTTCAAAAGAAGAAACGGAAGTTTACCTTATAGAGGGAGCAAGGAACATAACCGTACGTAACATCCATCTTGAGTACAAACCACTGGGAGATAAAAATCCACCACCTCACATCTACGAAAATCTGCTTCCAGAGCACAAAACAGACCTCATACTTATAAACAACGCTGCATTTGTGAAACTTGAAAGGATCAGCCTTAGAAATGCCGGAAGACATCCCCTTAACTTGGACACGGTATATGCCGTGGAAGGTCAGAACATAGAGATAGACGGAGCGTGGAACAAGGGCAAAGGGGGAAACGGGTACTTGAGGCTTGCAAGAGCATTTCTATGCCGTTTTGAAAACTTGAAGGTCAAAAACATCAGACACATCACAATACAGTGGAGCTCGGCTTACAACCTATTACAGCACATATACTCTCAAGTGGATATCAATTTCCACGGTGGATATCCCCACCACAACAGGGTGGTTGACATAACCTTCAATGTACCCGAGGAACACCCGTGGAAGGAAGTGGTATATATACCAAACAACGCTGCCTTCGCCCCCCCCAATGGACCGGAGAATAAAGTTACCGGAGTTACCCTAATCAACCGCTAAAACGCTTTTAGGATCTGCCACGCCGCAGACTTCAAGGAGATCCAGAAGGTACATGTAAGCCTTCAGCCTGCTTTCAAGCACCTTGTACTTGGCATCAAGAAGCTTCAAACGGAGAGTCTCCACCATACTAAAAGGTTCTTTCTTTAAGTTCTGAATGGGTGCCTTTGCCTTTTCCTCGGCAGCCTTCAGCTCACTCTGTAAAAGTTTATACTCTTCCTCTGCCTCCAACACCTTGATCTGAGCAAGTTTAAACCTGGACATCCTCAGCTCAATTTCCCTCTCAACCTGCCTCTCCAAAAGATGCTTTTGATCCTTATACAAAAGTTTTTGCACCTCAACGATCTTTTTCCTCTTGCTGTTATAGTAGAGAGGCAGGGCAACCCTGATCCCGTAAACCCACCTGTCCCTCGGGTAAAATTCGTTCTTTCTGAGCATATAAAGGGTAACATCCAGATCATCTGTCCAAGATGGGAAAAACTCTGCCCTCTCTGCCAAAATATCTTGTATTTTAAACTCAGGTTTGTTCCTCTTGGCCAGCTCCACAAGCTCACTATGAGCTTTCAACGGGGCATATTCTATGCTATTCAGAAGCTTCCACTCATCCTCTCCCAACTTCTCTTGGGGAGCCTTTTCAAGGACACTAACTATCCTCTGTGCCGTTAACAGCTTGTGTCCAATCCGCTCAACATCAACTTTAGTAGTAAAGCCAGCCCGCAAAGCTCCCTTTCTTCTTTTCAAAATCCCCCTCAAAAGTCCCAACCTTTCCCTTTCCTTTTGGAGAAGTAACCTATTATGAACAAAATGTATGTGCTGACGCATGAGCACCAATTTTCTTTTCAAACTGCCCCGCTTCAACTGGAGAAACTCAAGCTTCGTCTGAAGGATCTTCTTCATCCTCTCCCGTTTGGACTGCCACATACCCTCGTCAAAAAGCCTCCACTCAAGACCGTAAGTGTACTTGTTTTCGCCTGTATCAAAGTCCTTCTCATAACCAGTAACGAAGTAGAATCCCCAGTCAGGCTTCTGGCTATCCAAAAGGGATAGATACCTCTCACCGTAAAACTTAAGTTTAACCTCGGTGCCATTTAAGGAAAATTTTCCCTTCCAGTCGAGGGGAAAGACCACAGCATTGCAGAAGGCACTCAAAGATAAAAAAAACGAGAGAACAAAAACCAACCTCAATCTCACCAGCTCTTGACCACCCTGTTTTTGCCCTGAGCCTTGCCGCGGTACAACGCCCTGTCCGCCCTTAAAAGAAGCTCATCCAAGGAAACATCCCCTTCCTCGGGGTTGTACCACGAAACTCCAAATGTAGCTGTTATCACCTTGGGTACTCCCACCTTGGTCCCTTCCAAAGTACGCCGTAGCCTCTCCGCCACCGTGTAGGCATCCTCACCGCTGGTGTGGGGAAGCATCACCACAAACTCTTCCCCACCGTATCTACCCGCAATATCCACTCCCCTTATACCCCTTCTTATAATCTCTGCAACACCTTTAAGAACCTTATCCCCGGCCTGATGGCCCCAAGTGTCATTAACCTCCTTAAAGTCATCTATATCAAGCATAATGAAGGACACAGGATAACCGTACCTCTTCGCCCTCTGAAGCTCTTCCTCCGCCCTTTCCATCCAGAATCTCCTGTTGAAAAGCCCCGTGAGTCCATCTATCGTGGCAAGATGCTGAAGCTGTTTTTCCAGCCTCAAACGGGCAAGGGTGGTCCCTGCAACATCGCAAAGTATTTCCAAAGTCACAAGATCGTCGTTAGAAACATCACCCCCTGAATGCTTCCTGTCAGCTGCAATAACGGCTATCGCGCTCTTGTCCCCTTCAACACAAACAGGCACAACGATGAACGCCCTGGACCTCAACGCTTCAACGTCACTCAAAGGCGGCCTCAACTTATATTTGGGAGGAATAAAATCCTTAAGGCCAAATATCATTGGCCGCTTGTCCCTGCACACAAGCCCGAGGCTACCTCCCTCTTCTGAACAGGGAAGCTTCAGCGACTCAAGGACCCTTCTCTCCTCCTCGCTTTCCACTTTGATCCCCCGAGCTTCGGCAATGCTAAGCACTCCATTCCTGTTCACCACAACCAAAACCCTATCAAAGCCGAGGGCCACATGGGCTGCATAGGCAAGATTGTAATAAACCTCCTCCTCACTTTTGGACTTGCCTATCCTTGCCCCAAACTGGCTTATCTTCAAAACGCTGCTTTTAACCAGCTGTAGCTCTTTACAAGTCCTTTCTTGTTCCTTTTCCAGCTCTATCTGAGCCTTCAAGAGCTCTTCAGCTAAGTTTGCCTCCTTCTCTAATAGAAAGACCATGATGGCAGCAAACACAAAGAAGGCTGTGATAGTGCCGAAGGTTATGTATATAAAAAGAGGGATCTCGTAGCTTGAAGGAGCCTTTATACCCCACAGCCCCTTCACCACCGCCCAGCCCAGCGGGGCACCAAGGGCCAACACCACGGCCAAAAAGAACAGAACTACATTTTTGCCTCTGACCTTTTCCACAAAGCGAGAGAGAAGCTTCATGACTTTTAATTTTCTAACAAGATAGCCTTAAGTTTGCGGGTAAGCTCAAGCGCTTCTTCAAATTTCCTCTTCCATACATTCCTTCCGAAGATGAAGCCTCTGGCACCTGCCTTGACACAAAGCCTTGCCTTTTCCAAGAGGGATTCTTCGTCCCCCTTCTCACCACCGGCTATGATAACAGGCACACCACATGCTGAATCAATCACCTTTTTTATAGCGTCAAACTCCGACATGTCTCTAACCATACTTCTGTATGGATCAGGCATCTCCGGAGCCCTAACAAGATCAAGCTTAGGAATATTAAGCTTTATCACATCAGCTCCCGCCTCCACCGCTACCCTGGCGGCATAATCTATGGCATAGAGGCTGTCCTTACCCCCTTTCATTTCCACATACTTACCCCTTGGATAGGCCCACACAATAACGGGAATTCCAAGCCTTTCCGCTTCTCTCCTAACCTCGGCAAACTGTTTGAGGTCCTCGTACTGATTAGGAGAGCCAATGTATATTGTATAACCCACCGCATCGGCTCCCATCCTGACCGCTTCCTCAACCGAAGCCACCACGGGAGAGAGCGCCTCATCATCAGGGGGAATGTTGGTCTTACCGTTCAACTTTACCACCAAGGGCACCTTGCCTGCGTAATCGGAGTAGAACTTTCTAACCAGTCCTATGTGCATGACAATTCCAGAATAGCCCCCTTCCAAAGCTATTCTGAGCTGATACTCAGGGTTGGCAGCCTCTGGATTATCCATGAAATCCATGGGACCATGCTCAAAACCCTGATCTATAGGCAAAAGAAGGGTTTTACCATTACCTGGACCCTTCTCGTAAAAAAGCCTATATAGCCTTGCCTTCTTGCCAAGGCTCAGATTACCCCAGACCATGTCCAACCCTCCCTAATACTTTCTTCTCATGCTTATTACCGCCCTGGGACATTCCACAGCACATATACCGCATCCCTTGCAGTGATCTACATCCACCGAGGGTGGCGCCTCATCCCAGTTGATTACCACAGAGACATCGGGACAGAAGATCCAACAGTTAGCGCACAGATTGCAGTAACCACAGGAAAAACACCGTGAAGCTTCTTCACAGGCGGAAGCAACGTCCCTAACAGAGAACCGAGATCTCTTTTCAAAGTAAAACAGATTGAGATCATTAAAGGAAACGACTTTGTCTTTTCTATCCAAATCTCCCTGTAGGTTTATATGCAAAAGCTCACATACCAAATCTTTAGCAGAAGCCACCGCCTGAGCCACTGTGGAAGGACCCTCTTTCAAATCACCACACACCAAGCCTTCCCACTCAAACTCCTTTTCCTGACCAAGGGCCGCCACCACCAAAGAAGCCTCCGTTTCCCAAGGCTCCCCCACAAACTCTACTTCT
Organism: Aquificota bacterium; assembly: GCA_015494645.1. Classification (GTDB taxonomy): domain Bacteria; phylum Thermosulfidibacterota; class Thermosulfidibacteria; order Thermosulfidibacterales; family Thermosulfidibacteraceae; genus Thermosulfidibacter. Next base: position 26,565 of record WGAU01000096.1, on the reverse strand, counting down.
TTAACCCTATCCCTTTCATCCACCACCCTTACCTTGGAAAGCTTCAAGGTAAGACCACTGCTGGAAGGCTCAATAGCCACAACACCTGTGGATGGCTTTAAAACAACCCCATCTTCAAGAGCCTCCTGCACCTCCTCTGGAATGGCCGGCATGTTCTCTCTGTCCTCCACACAGCAGAGCACCACCTTAGCGCCGGATTTGGCAAGTACCCTTGCCGCATCTACCGCTACATTTCCCCCGCCTATAACCACGGCCCTGTCAGGAAACTTACTAAACCTGCCAAGGTTGTAATCTTTTAAAAAGTCCACGCCTGATATAGTATGCTCTATGCCGGGTATAGAGAGCCTTTTAGGCTTGGTGAGGCCACTTGCAATTATAACAAAATCGCAATCGGAAATTTCTTGCAGCTCATCAGGGGTAACCTTTCTGCCTGTGTGGAATACTACCCCGAATTCCTCCCACCTCTCAATGCACCTTTTTAGCACCCGTTTGTCCAGCCTGAAATCGGGAACCCCCCAGTAGAGAACACCACCGGGATGATCAAGCTCCTCATAAACATGAACCTCAAACCCATGAAGCGCCATAAACCAAGAAGCAGTAAGTCCAGCAGGGCCTGATCCCACAACAGCAACCCTACCCTTGAGATACCCCCTTTTCTCCGGGAAAAGCTTCTCCTCTAAAAAAAGATCCCCAAGAAACCTTTCAATCTCTCTTATTCCCACAGGCTGATCAAACTCCCTTCTGTTGCATGAGGCTTCGCAGAAAGCAGGGCATATCCTACCTGTAATGGGTGCAAGGGGATTGGACATGGAAAGCTCCTGAGCAGCCTCTCTATCCTTACCCTTAAGGAGGAGGTCAAATATCTTCGGTATATCAGTGGAACACGGACAAGCGTCCATACATGGAGACTTGGACAATTCAAAAACGGGCTGATACTGGCTCCACGTCCCCGTCTTTATCCTTCTGGTGGTGGAAAAGCTTCTCAGAAGGGTTATGTCCATGCCCTTACCTCTCTACAGGCTCTCCTTGCAGCCTCCACGTTCTCCTCAACTTTCACATCAATATAATCTCTTATGGCTTCCTCAACGCTTTCAATACCAACAAGAGAGGTTGCCCCTGCAAAAGCTCCCACCATGGCCGTGTTCACTATGGGATAGGCCGTAGTGCCCAAACCGAGATCAACCGCTATGGAAGAAGCATCCACCGTGTATAGCCTACCTTTAGGCACCTCAACCCTTTCAGGTGCGTTAACAATCACAATGCCATCTTCCTTCAAGCCCTGCGTAACATCAATATCCTTAAGAAGGGTTGGATCCAAAACCACCAGTATATCAGGCTCCACTATACCACACCTCAAAAGGATGCGTTCATCATCCACACGGGTGAAAGCAGCAACAGGAGCACCCCTTCTTTCGGCACCAAAGGTAGGAAAGGATTGCACCCATTTTCCCTCTTTAAAAAAAGCAAGAGCAATCAGACGTGAAGCCACAACCGCACCCTGACCACCCCTACCGTGGATCCTTATCTCAAGCATAGACTATTCCCCGTAAACAACCACCACGGCCTTGGCTGGACCGCCAATACCTCTCAAAGAGTGAGGGTACTTTGACTCGTAAGATGCGCTATCCCCTTCCTTAAGAACCACACACTCATCATCCAAACACAGCTCCAAGGTTCCCTCAATCACAAAGAGAAACTCCCTTCCCTCGTGTTGGAAAAATACCCTCTCATCTTCAGATTTTTCCTCAAAGGTAACCAAAAAGGCATCTATTCCTTCTTTTGAGGCAAGACTTTGATAGTAATAGCCCGACCGGCTTGGACCAGAACGAGGTCTCCTCTCCACATCCTGCCTTTCGTGAGACCTTACCACCACCAGCTTTTCCCTATGGACATCACCCATAAGCTCCTTTAGAGACACTCCAAGAGCTCTGGCCACATTTATAAGAGTGGCAACAGAAGGAATGACCTTGCCATTTTCTATTTGCTCAAGAAGCTGAACCGATATACCTGCTTCTGAAGCAAGCTCTTCCACAGAAAGATCTTTAGCTTCTCTATAAGCCTTGATTCTGTTGCCAACCATGCTTTTATTTTATTTTGCACGGTTCAACAATTCAAGGGGAACAAGGAGGTAAACAATGGAAAACAAATACATAGTGGTAATCACTACAACAGATCAAAAAGAAGTCGCCCACAGAATAGCAAAGACTTTGGTGGAGGAAAGACTGGCAGCCTGTATACAGATCATTTCCCATATGGAAAGCTACTACTGGTGGGAGGGCAAAGTTGAAAACGCTGGAGAGTTTCTCATCTTTATAAAGACATCAAAGAAGCTGTACCCCAAATTAGAAGAAAGGATCAAAGAACTTCACAACTACACTGTTCCTGAAATCGTAGCACTACCAATCAACAATGGCTTTAAAAAGTATCTGCAGTGGATAGATGAAAATGTTATAAACAGTTAACCCGTTAACGAACTACTATCGTGCACGATCCATTCAGCTCTGCAAGATAGACATCGTAACTACCACAAACAAAGATCTTTCTAATCAGTCTTTCCCTACCACTGGGAAGGCACATCCCTGTTTCATAAACGGTAAGATACTTCACAGTCCCATGGGCTTTAAGGGAACAACCCGCAATATCAGCTATTTCTTTGGCCACGCCAACGGCCACAACATCACATCTGGTTCTATCCCATACAGGAAGGATAACAAGCTTGACTACCAAATATATTGACAATGTAACACTAATCAGACGCTTAAACCACCTCTCATTGTGAAACTCCCACGCTACCAAGGCGGCCATGGGAAAGGCAGCCGGCACTATGTAATGGGCTATCTTTGTTCGGGCAAGTTGATAGAACAAAAGGACAGAAAAGATCCACAGAGTAAGTCTCCGAAACATGAAAGGAGGGATCTCTCTTTCCTTCTTCATCAAGAGAGCGTAGAAAAGTAGAATACCCGTGGGAAAAAAAATCCAAGGATAATTAGCAAGGTAATACCACCACTGGGTAGAGTGTCCGGAAACACCCTTAGTAAATCTCTCCAAGTTGTGAAAGATGAAAAAGCTTTTAACATAAGCCAATCCAAACTTGGCAATCATAATTACATACCAAGGAGCTGCAATAATAAGAAATAAAGCACTTACCTCCTTCAGCTTTTCCCTTAACTTACCCAACTGTGGAAAGGTGATTATCAGCGGCAACACAAGTCCCACAGGCCCTTTGGTAAGCACTCCCAAAGCTGATGCGACGGAAAATAGCTTCCATCTGCCTTTGTAAACAGCAACTACTGCCATACAAATAAATAGGGTCAAAAGCCCGTCGGGAAGAGCTAACGAGAATATAACCGTGGGATAGAATGTAGCCATCAAGGTGAGTGCAGACCAAAAGGCCAAAACCTCTCCATACTCAAGCAACCACAGATAAATAAGCAACGCCGTGAACAGTCCGGAAAGGCCCAAAATAGCTCTACCCGAAGAGGCCTTAGCACCTAACATTCTATAACCTAACGCAATAAGCCAGTAAGAAAGAGGAGGTTTGTCAAACCTCAAGTGACAGTTAAAACGTGGAACAAGATAATCTCCTGTTTCCACCATTGTTTTGGAAGCCGCCAGATACTTGGGCTCGTCTTTCCCAATAGGGTGAAAGGGAACGGGATACACAAAAAGCAGAAAACCTATCACTACCACAAGAAACCCTCTAAGCATGTATAAATTCATTTCTGGATGGGAACCAAAAAGCAGTAAAGCAAGGTTAAAAGTTATTAACCTTTGGAGGTTTATTTTCTTGAAGAGCAAAATCTAAGTTAAATCCACATGCTAAAAACAACCACGCTGATAAAAATCACCGCCTTTGGAATACTGATCATAGCAACGGTAGTAAAACTGTGGACTGCCGTTTATCTGAGTCCCTTTTTAAAATTCAGAAATCTTAACTATATTGCTCTCTCAAAGGTTAAGAAGAGCCTTAGTAAGGAAAAATTTTCTTTTGTAATAGCCTCAGACCCTAAAAGATCTCAAATTGCCTTTGGAAAGATCATAAACTACATCAATCACATGAAAGATGTGGATTTCACTGTGATAGGTGGAGACATAACGGAGGACAGTGAAAAACTGGAGTATGCGCTATTTATGAAAAAGTTAAGAGAGCTCAGAAAACCTGCCTTGGTTATACCCGGAAATCATGATGTAAGGAAAGCTGGCAGAGCTTGGTTTTACAATATCTTTGGAAGCTTTTATTTCTACGTCTGCCATAATAAAAGACTGTTTGTATTTCTGGATGATTCGGACAAAAGGCATCCCTTCGCCTTTGAAATGGACTGGTTGAGAAAAACCCTTGCAAACTGTAACCAAGCAAATCTCAAAGTGATTTTCATGCACATCCCCATCTACGATCCAAGAAAAAGCAACAAAATCGGACATAGTATCAGAAACCCCAGATACGCTGATTATTTAATAAAACTCCTTGAGAAGTACAGGATTAATGTTGTTTTCGCTTCTCATATACACTCCTACTACCAAGGGTATTGGGGTAATTTAAAGTTTTTCATTACAGGTGGAGCAGGCTATGAAAACCCCAAGATTAACCCCCATTTTCTAAAAGTATCTGTCAACAAAGACAAACTCACCGTAAAACCTATTAAGGTCAAGCTTACAAGAATAGAAAGGTTTTTTGATAAAATACTTGACCATGCCGTTTTTCCAAGTATTTTGGCTATTGAACGCAACTTCTCAAGCTTAATTACCCTTTGTGCTTTGCTCATTCTGCTAATTTGAAAATCATTCTGACCATTGTTCCTTTTCCGGGAACGCTCTCTATCTCAAGAACAGCCTCGTGCTTTCTCAATACCTTCTCCACCAGAGAAAGCCCAAAACCATAGCTGGTTTTAGAAGTATCAAAACCCGGCCCTGTGTCTGCAACACTCAAGACTGCTCTTTTTTCTGTTTTCGTTAAAGACAAAACTACCGTTCCCTCTTTCGTATATTTCACTGCATTATCTACAACATTGTACACAGCGTGTTTCACAAGAGACCTGTTACCTTCAATCCTAACGCAATCAAGTCGATCCAATTTAATATCTACTCTCTGTGAATCACACCTATCCATCACCTCCTCAAGAACTTCAAGAACAAGCACATCTAATGAAAAAGTCTCTGTGTTGAAATGACCTTCCAGTTTAGCAAGACACAAAAGCCCATCTACAAGATGTATTAGCTCGTCTATTTTTTCCACAAAAGTCTCATCTTTGGAAAGCTCAGCATAGGCCTTCAAAGCAGTTAATGGTGTCTTCAATTGATGGGCTACTTCGCCCGCAAAACTTTTCATAGCACTTACAGAAGTCTCAAGCCTCTCAATCATGTAATTAAAAGTCCTTGCAAGCTCCTCTATCTCATCCTTAGTATCGGGAACACTTATTCTGCGAGAAAGATTCTCTGCACTTATGGTCTTGGCAATTTTTGTCAACTCCACCACTGGAGCAAGAGAAGCTCTAACCAAAAGAAAACTCAGCATATAGGAGATAACACTTATAAGAGGAAGGAAAGCCAATACAATAAAGGTATAGAGCTTAAGAGTTTGTTCAACCGGCCTAAGAGAACAGCCTACAAGCAACACATTCACCGGAGATGACTCAACGACTCTTATAGCCACTAATCTGTAGGGCTCACCGTCCACTTCCTCTTCGGATATGAGAAGTTCCAAACCGGTTTTAGAAGAGATCAATTTTTCAACCAATCCGTAAACCAAGGGGGGAAAATTATTTGGCTTTGAAAACACAAGTCTAATCTTACCGTTTGCTTCAAAAAGTTGAACCACATCACACGGTATATTGGAAAGTTCTGATTCCCAACGGTTCCTCTCAAGCCTTTCAAGTACATCTTCCTCCCGTTCAGCAAGGTTAAGAAGCTTAACCTCAAGGGACCGTTCCTCAAGTCTTCTCAATAATAATCCCACAGCAATTGAAAAGAAAAGCAAAATTCCTAAAACACTAAAGGTATAAAATAGAGCAACTTTTCGCTTAAGAGACATCTATCATATACCCTACACCTCTAACAGTTTTTATAAGCTTTTTGTCAAAGTCTCTATCTATTTTCTGTCTTAAATGGTGCATATACACTTTCAAAACCCCTTTTCCTCTACCTTTCCAGATTTTGTTTAGTATGTACTTTTCTCCCAACACTTTACCTTTATTCCTCACAAGAAGCTCTAAAATTTCAAACTCCTTAGGAGACAGCTCTATCTCTCTCCCGGAACGAAGTACCCTTCTTGATAGCGGATAAACTTCAAGATCGGCCACTTTCAACACCTCTCTATAATCTTTTACCCTCCTAATGAGGGCTTTTATCCTTGCAACAAGCTCTTCCGAAGAAAAAGGCTTCGTAACATAATCATCAGCTCCACTTTCAAAACCAATAACTTTGTCCTCCACTTCGGATTTAACCGTGAGCATGAGCACAGGTGTGGAAATACCCGCACTCCTCAGAGACCTGCACACCTCAAAACCGTTAACATCAGGCAGCATCACATCAAGAATAATCGCATCAAAGTGATACTGCGAGACAACCTCTAAACATGCTTTTCCTGTTCCTACATGAACCACATAAAAATTCTTTCTCTCCAACAATTCCTTTACCACAGATGCTATGGATGTATCATCCTCCACCAAAAGCAACCTATTCTCTAACATCTATTCTTGTTCACAGCGAGATAAACTGCTATTATTAAACCACCAACTAAAGCAAAGATAGAAGTTTCTTGAAAGGTACTCTGGAAAGCATGGCTTGTAGCCTGTACCTCCGTTGCATAACCAAGAAGAGCCTTTGCTTTCTTGGCAGCTATCTCAGGAGAAAATATTCTTTCCAGATAAAAGCGCCACTTGTCTACAAACCTCTGTATATAGTACAGATCCCTGCTCTGCATGGCACATATCTCATCATAGTGAAAGGCAATGTTCCTTTGCAAGGTATTGGTAGCAATGGCTGTACCGAAAGAACCACCCACAAACCTTATGTAATGCATTAGGCTGACACCCAAGTTGGTCTTGTCCCCCAGTTTTCTCAAAGCCAAAGTGGTTACAGGAGCAAAGAACATTCCCATACCCACTGAATAAATCAGAGGGATAAAAAGGGTCTTTACCTTTGGGGTGTAGTAGTTCATTTCAGGAAGAAGAAAGTAAGCCCCAACTATTAGAAAGACAGAAGAAGCCACAAGAACCCGTTCTGATCCAATCTTGTCACTTAAAGCTCCAGAAAGCACAGAAAAAATTCCCACAGTCATGGCCATGGGCAGCATGTGAAGGCCTGTCTCAAAGGTTCCTAAAAGTCTCAACCGCTCGTAGTAAAGAGGTATGAGATAAAACACCTGATACATGGAAAGACCCAGCACAAAAAAGTATATAAGAAAGGATACACCGAACTCTGGGATCCTAAAGATGGTAAAATCTATGAGTGGGTTACTGGAAAGTATCTCCGAGATACCGAAAAGAAGGTAACATAAAGCTGAAAGGAAAGCTAACTTTATGATAAAGTCCGATTGGAACCAACCTTTCTGCTGTCCCTTGGAAAGCAGGGTAAGAAGCGAAACAGTGGCAACGGATACAAAGAAAAAGCTTACAAAATTAAACCTCAAGGGATGCCTTTCTTCCATAAGTTTGGGAATAAAGAACAAAGCTGCCACAAGGTTCAGGATACCTATGGGCACGTTTATGTAAAAAACATAGCGCCAGCTAAGATGCTCCGTAATATAACCCCCCAAGGTTGGACCCAGGGAAGGGGCAAAACTAACAGCAAGGGCGTATATGCCCATGGCAAGTCCTCTTTTTTCAGGAGGATATATGGAAAAGAGCATAGTCTCTGCAGTGGCTACAAGGAAGGCCTCTCCAGCACCCTGAATAGATCTGAATAATATCATCTCTCCCAAGCTGTTGGCATGGCCACACATAAAACTGGACGCTGTGAATATAAAAAGCCCGAGCATGAATACGTTCTTCAATCCCAGAAAAAGGGAAAGGCTCTCCACAAGTAAAAGACCCGTGGCTGCCGAGATCATGTAAGCAGTAATTACCCATTGCACCCCATAAAGATCCGTAGAAAGGGGAGCCATTATCTTGGGGACAATGATCTCCACTACGGTGGTGTCAAGGATGGCCATAAAGACTCCCACTATGATTATGAATGTAAGGAAGTATCTTTCGGCACCACCGATACGCGTGTAAGCCTTAGAAAGCTCGTTCATTTCCTTCTCTTGATCTCTATCTCACCACCCATACCCACCACAAGTTTGTCCACATCCCCCTTGGTTATACGCACCTTTACAGGTATCCTCTGAACCACCTTGGTAAACTCGCCCGCAGAAATGTCCCTTGGAACCAAGGCAAACTTCGCTGCAGAAGTGGGAAGAATCTTCTCAACAACCCCCTCATACTCCTCATCCGGCAGGGCATCTATGCGAATCTTAGCGGGACAACCAGGCTCAACCCCCCTAAGCTTTGTTTCCTCGAGCAGGACCAAGATAAAGATATCTTTGGGATCAACCAAGGCGTAAACCGGGATGCCCGGAGCCACCACATCCCCAACGTTCACATACTTTTTAGCCACCCTACCAACCATGGGACTTTTAAGAGTACAGTAATCAAGCTGCCTCTTAAGATCCTTAAGCTGCACCTTTAACGCAGCTATCTTCTCATCCAAAGAGGCAAGCTTTTTCTTTGTTTCATCAATTCTTTTCAGATCCTGAAGGGCCAGTTTGAGATCCTTCCTTGCAGCATCAAGCTTGATCTTTAGAACCCTTATCCTCTCTTTAAGGGCATCCCTCTTTCTAAGAGCAATCTTAAGCTCCGTATCCGCAAGCTCATACTTCCTCTTTGAAACAGCTCCCTTTTCGTAGAGGGAAAGAAAGCGCTTCCTATCCCTCCTTATCTGCGAAATCTGCGTCTCAAGGGCTTTTAGCTCCAAAAAAACAGCGTCTATCTCACCTGCAATAGCCTTCACAGCCGATTTTGCCTTATCCACCTTAAGATGTAGCTGTGGATCTATTCTATCCAAAGTAGTTTTAAGGGCTTCCCGCTGCTTTTTCAGCGCCGCAAGTTCTTTCCTAACTCTCTCAACTAAAAGCCTGTAATCCGTAGGGTCAATTTTAGCCAGCACCTCTCCCTCTTTGACCTCATCCCCTTCCCTTTTGGTCATCTCCACGATCCTTCCTGCAACCCTGTTGAATCCAATGTTGGTTATGCTTTCGGTATCCACAAAGACAGCATTGGTTATGGCATAGTCCATGTGGTGCTTGATCATCCAACCGCCGTAAACCAAAACGGCAACTGTCATAAGCACAAGCGCAGCCAAAACCAATCTCTTTGTGCCACTGAGAGCCATGCTCACTCTCCCTTGAGGTCAAAAAGAGGTTTCAAATCCACAAGACCACATGCCCTTGCCAAAAGACTCAGAGAAACATGGTAGCTGAAGAGAGCGTTGTTGTAGTTGTTTTTAGCCCTTATGTAGGCAGCTTCCGAGTCTATAACATCGGAGGAAGATACAATCTGCTGGGAATACTGGAGCTTGGTTATCCTCAAGTCCTCCTTGGCCTGTTCCAAGGCAGCTTTTGCGGTCCGTATGTTCTTCAAAGCCACCTCCACCGCCGAATAGGCCTCCTGAACCTCCAGACGCACCCTGTCCTTAAGCTGTTCCAGCACCTGTTGTGCTGCAAGAACCCCGCTTTTTGCCCTGTGAACATCGTATTTTCTCCCAAACCAATCAAAGATGAGGAAATCCACCTTCACACCAAGGGCAAAGTTTTCCCTGTTGCTGTAATCGTTCTTGTTGGCCAAAAGGTTATCCCCACTCTGCTCGTATCTGCTGAACACAGTAACCCATGGATAATACCTGCTTTTGGCCGCTTTCACCTTAAAGCGAGCAGCCTCCACGGATGCCATAACCGCTTTAACATCGGGCCTGTTCTTCATTGCCAAAAGATAAAGCTCATCCTTGTCCTTTAACATCCTGTCAACATTGAAAGAAAGCTTGAAGGAAAGATCATGTCGCCTGTAAACATCCTCGTTTCTCAAAAGGAGGTTAAAGCTTACCCACGCTGTTTCCAAAGCCTTCTCTGCCTCAGTCCTTTTTTCAATAGCAGATGCCAAAGCCACCTTCGCCTTAAGTACATCGTTGTAGGGAACAAGACCGTTTTTATAGAAGCTTTCCGCATCCTTGAGATGGGCTTCAAGCTGCTTCACCGCTTCTTTGGCGGTCTCAAGATTCCTCTGAGCTATCAGCACACCGTAGTAGGCAGCACGGGCCCAGTGGGCAACTTCAACCTTGGCCATTTCTTTTCTAAAACCCTCCGCCTTAACTCCCAGCCTCTCAATTTCCCTTAACGAGGTGAGATAAAATCCTGTGAAAAGGTTCCATGTGGCTTGAACTCCCCACTTTACACTCTGATGCTCCCCTACCTTATGCTTTTCAGGTATCTTTACCGTAAAGGGAAGGGGCAGATCCAAATCGTAGTGAAACTTCACATAAGGCTCCTCCTTCAAATGGGTGTAGGTGTAGTCAAAGGTGATTTTGGGAAAGAATCGGGAAGAAACCTTTTTCTCGCTGTACTTTTTAGCCTCCAGCCTGTATACAGCCTCCTTTACATATGGACTCCTTTCAAGAGCAATTCTTACTACATCCTCCACCGTATAAGCGTTCGCCCACGAAGTAAGACAGGGGCATAAAAAAAGCAGCAATACCGAAAACAATCTGAATCCCATGGCTCCTCCGAACAGAATTGATATTTGTCCTATGTATCACAAAAATTCCGGAATGGGAACTACTATGAACAGCGCTCACAGTCATTTACTTTTACAATATCTTTCTGATGCTTGACGAAAATAGGCATGTAAAGGTAAGATCTCTTTAGAACATGGATTGAAAAAGGAGCAAATAAAGTGAACCTTGCTAAAAAGTACCTTCCAAATTACACCTACGACGATTACAAGCTCTGGAAAGGGGACTGGGAACTTATAGAGGGAATTCCCTATGCATTGTCTCCCTCTCCTCCGGGAAAGCATCAAAGGATTGCTTTTGAATTTGCACGTCAACTGGCCGAACAGCTTGAGAATTGCCCTCAGAAATGCTTCGTTTATCCAGAACTTGACTGGATAGTGAGCAAAGATACGGTGGTCAGACCCGACGTCACAGTGGTGTGCAAGAAAGTGGAAGAATACCTCAGAGAAACTCCAGAGCTTGTGGTTGAAGTAGTGTCTCCCAACACCTTCCAAAAGGATGAAAGACTCAAATATGAGCTTTACGAAAGGGAAGGGGTCAAGATCTATGTTCTTGTTTACCCCGACCTCCAAAAGGTCAGGGCGTTTAAGCTTGTAAGAAACAGATACAAAAAGTTCTTTGATTCGGATGAGGGGGAACTTGAGCTAAAAGTAGAAAACTGTACCTTGAAGGTGGATGTGAACAAGCTTTGGAGGTAAAGTCTAAAGCTGATGATAGAGCTACTCAAAGACTTGGGCAAGGAAATTCTCAAAAGGAAGGATGAGCTAACAAGAGCCTTTGCAGAAGATATAGGTGTATCTGTAAAGATAGGAAATGCAGAGATAGATATGACCGTTGATTACCTTTGCACTATGGAAGAAGAACTTCCTTGGGTGGAAAAAAGGAAGCCCTACGGCACCGTCGGAGCCATCCTTCCCTATGATGCACCCACAATCATGTTTGCAAGATTGGTGGGGTCCGCTCTGATTGGCGGAAACAGATCCGTTGTAAGCTTTTCTTCTCTAACTCCTACGGTAAAGAATCTGATGATGGAAATCACTAAAGACATACCCTACATTGAGATAAACGGTAAGTTGGACAACCGGACATTTGGAGAATACTGCTGTAAGAGGGAAGACGTAAGGGTATTTTTTGTTTCAGGTGGAGATGCTGTTGGAAAGCTTTTTGAAGAAAGAATCACCTTCTTTGACAAAATCATATTTGCCGGACCCAGCGGTATGCCGCCATGCCTCGTCCTTCCTGACGGAGACATAAAGCGAGCAGCGGAGTTTACCGCAAGAAGGGCCTTTCTAAACGGCGGACAGTACTGCACGACCATAAAGAGGGTTTACGTTCCAGAAAAAAAGCTTGAAGAGTTTCTTGATCTCCTCTTGGCCAAGGTGGACAGCATAAGGGTAGGGGACCCTTTGGACCCTGAAACCGACTATGGCCCCATAAAGGCCAAAAGGACACGCATTATATTTGAAAGAGCTATCGGAAAGGTTGAAGGAGAAATGCTTCGAGGTGGTACTATAGACGGCGAATGGATTCCTCCAACAGTGGTTCTCGCCCGCAACATTCCCGACATGGAAATGTTCGGGCCCTTCTTGGCAGTAAAACCCTACAAGAATCGGGAAGATGCTGTGAAGGAGGTATGCTACACCCGATTCGGACACATAGCCTACATTTTCGGACACGCTACCCAGAGCGAAAGAAAGCGCCTTGAAGAAACCTTTGGGATGATCCACTTCAATCCGAACTTCACCTTCCTCCCACTGAGAGGACCCTACGGGGGAAAGAAGGATGCAGGATGGGTGCTGGAAAGGAAAAAGAACAAGCTCATCAAAAGGGATGGAGCCATCATCTACTCAAGGGAGATGACCCAGTGAACGGCAAAGTACTTCTAACCTCCGCGGAAGCCATAAGCTACGCCGTAAAGCTTGTAAAACCAGAAGTGATCTCAGCGTATCCCATCACGCCCCAGACCCACATAGTTGAAAAAATAGCTCACTTCGTTGAAACGGGTGAGCTTGACGCAGAATTCATCAGGGTTGAAGCAGAAATATCTGCCCTTGCAGTGGTAATAGGTGCAGTAGCACAGGGCATAAGAGCCTTCACAGCCACCTCTTCCCATGGACTGCTCTACATGCATGAGCTCATCCACTGGAGTGCTGGGGGGAGGCTGCCCATTGTGATGGCTGTAGCTAACAGAGCCGTGGGCGCTCCCTGGAACCTATGGTGCGACCATCAGGACATGATGTCCCAAAGGGATACGGGCTGGATGCAGATATTCGCCTCTAACGCCCAAGAAGCGCACGATTTCATATTTCTGGCATACAAGGTAGCGGAAAAAGTATTTATACCGTGCATGGTGGGGATAGACGGATTCATCCTTTCCCACACGGCAGAACCTCTGTACCTTGTGGACAGCGGAGTTGCAGAGGCCTTCCTTCCTCCTTTGGACTTTCCTTTGAGGCTGTCCAACCAGAACCCATTCACCCTTTGGCCCATCCTTGAACCCCCTCTGTACCACAGACAGAGACAGGATCTGTTTACAGACATGGAAAAGTCCTTGAAGGAATGGGAAAAGGCTTTTGAACATTGGGAAGAACTCACCGGAAGAAGGTATTTGCCTGTAGAAGGCTACATGCTTGAAGACGCCCACACAGCCTTGGTCTGTACAGGAGCCCTTTCCGAAACGGCAAAGGTCGCTGTAAAGCAGCTCAGGAAAAAGGGAGAAAAGGTGGGGCTTATCACCTTAAAACTTTTCAGACCTATGCCCAAAGAGCACCTATTGGAAACGGCCATCCACATTGAAAGGTTCATTGTGCTTGACAGGGCTACCTCCTTTGGTGCCGAAGGCATATTAGCACAAGAGTTGAGAAGCGCCATATCCGGATCCAGACCTGTCCACAGCTACATCGTGTCCATGGGGGGGAAAGAGGTCTTTCCTGAAAACATCCAAGAGGCCTACTTCAAGTGTATAAAATACCCCGAAGGAGCCACGCTGTGGAGCTGAAAGATTTCAGCTACGAAGGCCTATCCAGCGGACACTTAGCATGTGCTGGCTGTGGAGCAGCCCTTGCCATGAGGTTAGCCTTAAAAGCGCTGGGAGACAAAGTGAGGGTAGTAATTCCTGCTTCCTGCTGGTCTGTCATAGCCGGCAGGCATCCAGATGCTTCCTTAAAGGTTCCTATGATGCATTCCACCTTTGAAGTAGCCCCAAGCATAGCCACAGGCATGAAGGCAGCTTTGAGAAGGCTGGGAACGGATCACATAACAGTCATGGTATGGGCTGGAGACGGAGCCACATACGACATAGGGTTCGGCTCCCTATCCGCTGCCGCAGAAAGAAACGAAGACATAATCTACGTGTGCTACGACAACGAGGCCTATATGAACACAGGCGTCCAGAGAAGCTCATCCACTCCCCAAAGTGCCTGGACCACAACCACTCCCACAGGTAAACTGGAAAGAAAGAAGGATATCATAACCTCCATGTTTGCCCACAGGATCCCCTACATTGCCACTGTCACCTTGGCATATCCAGAAGATTTCATGCACAAGTTCCAAAAGGCCCAAAAGATAAAAGGGTTCCGATTCATACTGGTTCTGGCACCATGCCCCACAGGGTGGAGATTTGAAGAGAGCAGAACCGTTGAAATCTCAAGGCTGGCCGTGGAGACAGGAGTGTTTCCCCTGCTGGAGATAGAGAACGGAATATGGAAGATCACAGTCAGACCCAAAATGATAGAGATTGGAAGCTACCTGAAATCACAAGGAAGATTCCAGCACGCCGATCCTGAAGAGTGGAAAAGGGCAGTAAAAGACCAATGGGACTTTATAGAAAAATTTGCAGGAGGTCAGCATGGCTGTGACTCTGCACTTTAGGCTTATCCTTAAAGGAACCACACTTTTTTTCATCCACGGAGCGGGAAACAACTGCATGGTCTGGGACGACGTGGTAAACACAGTTAACATAACCAACATATCCATTGATCTGCCGGGACATGGCAAAGCCTCTGGAAAGAGCTACAAAACTATTCAAGGGTACGGTAGATTTATCATTCGCTGCATTGAGGACATGGACATCAACGATGTTGTGCTCGTGGGCCATTCAATGGGAGGAGCCATCGTTCAATACGTAATGGCCCAAAACCCGCCGTGGCTCAAAGCCGGGGTGCTGGTGGCAACGGGTCCACGTCTAAGGGTGAACCCAGCCATCATTGAGGGATTGAAAGAAAATCCGGAGAAAATGCTACAAAAGATCGTAGGCTGGGCGGTGCACAAGGAGGCTCCTCAAGAGATCAAGGAAAAGGCTTTGGAGATATTCTCCGAAGCAAAGCCAGAAGTTACCATAAACGACTTTATAGCCTGCGACAGGTTCAACGGAGAAAAGCTGTGCCAAAAGATAGAAAAGCCAGTTCTCATAGTTGCCGCCGACAAAGACCTCATGACCCCCCTGAAGCTTTCGGAAGAGCTGTTCAAGCTCATAAAGAACTCCAAACTTGAGGTTATAAAAGACTGTGGACATATGATTCCACTGGAGAAGCCAGCAGAACTTTGCCGTCTTATAGAGGATTTTCTGTCTTGATAAGTTAGCAGTCGCCAGATATCTTAGCCCAGCGGAGGTTTGCCAATGAAACAGATATGGGCACCCTGGAGGATTGAGTACATCTTGTCGGACAAGGAAGAGGTCTGCTTTATCTGCAAGGCCGTTCAGGAAGGGGAAAGTCCTCAAAATCTCATGCTGCACAGGGGCAAAAGCTGCTTGGTTATCATGAACCGCTACCCTTACAACCCCGGACATCTGATGGTAGCTCCCGTAAGGCACATAGGAAGCCTTGAAGGAATGAGTCAGGATGAGTCCTGTGAAATGATGGAACTGGCCAAGGTATGCGTCAAGGTACTGAAAGAAGAGATGAACCCCGACGGCTTCAACTTGGGCATCAATTTAGGAAGGGTGGCTGGCGCAGGCCTTGAAACCCATTTACACCTGCACATAGTCCCCAGATGGAACGGAGATACCAACTTCATGCCCGTTCTGGCCGATGTGAAAGTGATACCCGAACACCTCACATCCACTTACGAAAAGCTGAGAAAGCGCTTTGCAAATAGACTCTCCGGAGGTAAAGAATGATAATCTTTAAGCTTTTCACGGGACTGGTGGTTATCTTTCTACTCGTGGCTTTCGCCATAAGGAATATGACCCCCGTTCATTTAGATTTCTACTTCTACAAAACGCCAGACATACCCCTTTTTGTGATGCTCTACCTCTCAATTCTTCTTGGCGTGGCTGTGGCATGGCTTTTAGTTATAAGCGAGCAACTGAGAATGAGGATACAGATCAAAAAGAAAGATAAGAGGATAAAAGAGCTGGAGGAACGTCTCAAAGAGCTTGAAAAGACGGGAGAAACTCCTCAGCAGGAGGAAGAGCATGCAGCTTCCGAAGGTGTATAACCCCAAAGATGTTGAAGGCAAGTGGTACAGCTTCTGGCTTGAGAAGAAGTACTTCCACGCCGACGAGAAGGACACCACCCGTCCCACCTACTCCATAGTTATCCCACCACCTAATGTAACGGGCTCTCTGCACATGGGACATGCTTTGAACGCCACCCTTCAGGACATACTCTGCCGCTGGAAACGCATGGAAGGCCACAACGTGTTATGGATGCCCGGCACAGATCATGCAGGTATTGCCACCCAGACGGTGGTAGAAAGGGAACTGGCCAAGGAGGGAAAAAGCCGCTGGGATCTTGGAAGGGATAAGTTCATAGAAAGGGTTTGGCAATGGAAGGAGAAGTACGGAAACTACATCATTGAACAGCTGAAGCGCTTAGGGTGTTCTTGTGATTGGGATAGGACAAGATTCACCATGGATGAAGGCTTCTCAAGGGCAGTAAGGGAAGTCTTTGTCAGACTTTACGAAGAAGGACTTGTTTACAAAGACAAGTACATTGTTAACTGGTGCCCCAGATGCCTCACCGCTCTTTCAGATCTGGAGGTTGAATACGAAGAAAAGGACGGAAACCTCTGGTATATAAAGTACCCACTGGAGGACGGATCAAGGTACATCACCGTAGCCACAACAAGGCCTGAAACCATGCTGGGAGATACTGCTGTTGCCGTGAACCCCGAAGATGAAAGGTACAAAGACCACATAGGAAAAAATGTAATCCTTCCCATAGTGGAGCGCAAAATCCCAGTAATAGCTGATCCGTACGTAGATCCCGAATTTGGGACAGGAGCTTTGAAGATCACCCCCGCCCACGACCCAAACGACTTTGAGATAGGTAAGAAATACAATCTGGATGTGGTGTGCGTGATGAGTCCCGACGGCACTATGAACGAACTTGCCGGCAGATACAAAGGTATGGACAGATACGAAGCGAGAAAGGCTATCGTAAAGGAGCTTGAAGAAAAGGGATTACTTGAAAAGGTGGAGCCCTACAGACACGCCGTGGGCCATTGCTATAGGTGCCACACGGTGATTGAGCCCTACGTGTCAACCCAATGGTTCGTAAAGATGAAGCCTCTGGCAGAACCTGCCATAGAGGTAGTGGAAAAGGGAAAAACAAAGATAATCCCTGAACGCTGGACTAAGGTTTACTTTGAGTGGATGAGGAACATAAGGGACTGGTGCATATCCCGTCAGATATGGTGGGGGCACAGGATACCAGCATGGTACTGTGAGGAATGTGGCAAGGTTTCCGTAAGCAGAGAAGACATAAGCAGATGTCAGCACTGTGGCAGCGAGAAGATAAAGCAGGAAGAAGACGTGCTTGACACATGGTTCTCCTCGGCGCTTTGGCCCTTCGGCACCATGGGCTGGCCTGAAGAGACAGAAACCCTCAAAAAGTTTTACCCCACAAGCTGTTTGGTAACGGGATTTGACATTCTCTTCTTCTGGGTTGCCCGTATGATGATGATGGGCCTAAAATTCATGAACGACGTCCCCTTCAGAGACGTCTATATCCACGCCCTCATCAGGGATGAGAAGGGCCAGAAGATGAGCAAGACCAAGGGCAACGTAATTGATCCCGTGGAGATGATGGAAAAGTACGGGACTGATGCCCTCAGATTTACCTTGGCCATACTTGCCGCTCAAGGAAGAGACATAAGGCTCTCCGAAAAAAAGATTGAGGCTTACAGGAACTTCGTAAACAAGATATGGAATGCTGCAAGATTCACTCTCATGAACCTTGAAGGCTTTGAACCGGTAAACCTTCAGGATAGAAAGCTCTCCTTAGCCGATAGATGGATACTGAGCCGTCTCAACAGAACCATAGAAAACGCCACAAAGGCCCTTGAGGAATACGAGTTTGACGAGTACGCCTCCAGCATTTACAACTTTGTGTGGCACGAGTTCTGCGACTGGTATGTGGAGATCTCCAAAGACGATCTTTACGGAAACGACCAAGATAGAAGACTAACTGTTCAGAACGTGCTTGTAGAAGTCTTTGACAAGATTCTCAGGCTCGCGCATCCTGTAATGCCCTTCGTAACCGAAGAAATATGGCAGAAGCTCCCCATAGCCAAAGGGGAAAGCATTATGGTAGCTCCTTTCCCCAAGACTGACAAGAACGCCATGGATCAGGAAGCAGAAAACGATATGTCCTTCATAATGGAAGTAGTTAGCCTTATAAGGAACATCAAAGCGGACATGGGCATTCCTCTTACCCGTAGAATAAAGGCCATAGCCAAGTCTCAGGACCGCGAGAAACACCTCCTTGAAAAGTACAGCCGCTATGTTAAGGGTTTGGCATTTCTTAATGAGCTTGAAGTAAACGAAGAAGCCACAAGGCCCGAAAAATCGGCCATGAGAGTGGCAGGTAAAACAGAAATATACGTCCCACTGGGTGATATTATAGACTTTGAAAAGGAAAAAGATAGACTAACCAGAGAGCTGAAGAAAGTAGAAAAAGAGCTTGAAAGGGTGAACAAGAAGCTTTCTAACAAAAATTTCCTTGAAAAGGCACCTCAGGAAGTAGTGGAGAAAGAGAAGAGAATAAAACAGGAGCTTGAGGAGAAGAAAGCAAGGCTTGAAGACGCCCTTAAAAGCATTGGTGCCTGATCCAAACTGTTGGGGGTACAGTTCCCACCCCATTCACTGGGTTCTGTACCCCTTTTCTCCTGTCCTAACAATCGCAACAAAGCTCAGAAGAAGGGCCTACATGAGAGGTTTTCTTCGTCAGGTTGAACTACCTGTGCCTGTGATCAGTGTTGGAAACATCACCTTGGGCGGCACCGGGAAAACTCCATTTGTTATTGCTCTTGCCAAGTTTTTGAAAGGGAAGGGATTGAAGGTATGCGTGCTCTCAAGGGGTTACAGAAGAAAGGGCAAAAAAGAGCTCTTAGTCTGCGATGGCCAAAGGCTACTTGCCTCTCCGGAAGAATCTGGAGATGAACCCTACCTTATAGCCACTAAAACAAAGGCTATTGTAGCTGTAGGAAAGGACAGGGCAAAAGCCTTTGATCTTGCAAAACATCTTCAACCTGAAATTGTTGTTCTTGACGACGGTTTTCAGCATATTCGCATCAAAAGGGATTTGGACATATGTCTTGTTGACGGATCAAGAGGCTTTGGAAACGGCATGCTCTTCCCTGCCGGTCCCCTGAGGGAACCAGTAGAAACACTACTTCACGCCGATGCCATCGTCATAACAAAGAGAAAAAGCCTTCAGCTACTTTATAAAGCAAAGGGTATATTAAGTAAAAAGCCCGTGTTTTTCTTTACCCCCAAGGTTAAGGCACCAAAGGTTGATAAGGCATTTTTAGTAACAGCCATTGCCAATCCCTATCCTTTGCTGGAGGAACTCTCCCGCATGGGTATAACCCTAACAGGATATAGGTTTTTCCCGGATCACCATTGGTTTAAGGAAAAAGACCTTGCAGGAATTGAGGCTCCCATCTTGACCACGGAGAAAGATTTAGTAAAGTTTCCAGAACCTGCAAGGAAGATATCCCTTGCGGTAGAGCTTGAAGAGGAACTTCCCCCATCCCTCAAGGCTTTTGTTGAGGAAAGATTGTGCCTCTAAACAGAGAAGAGAAGTTTAGGCAATTGAAAAACAGACTTCTAAAGGTCAACCGGCTGGCTTCCCTTGTCTTCATCCTCGTACTTTTGGGAACCGCTTTTAGGCTCCAAGTCATAAAGGGAAACTACTACTACGAAATATCCAACAGAAACAGACTGCGCACCTACATAGTGTATCCCAAAAGGGGAGAAATCTTTGACAGAGAAGGAAACAAGCTTGCCACCGACAGGCCCTCTTTTGACCTGTTGATAATTCCTTACTACTTTTACAAAGGCTGGAAGGGAAAGATAGAAGAGCATCCCACTTTCAAGTTCTTAGTTGATAGGCTCCACATAGACCCAGACAAGCTTAAAAAAAAGCTAAAGAAATACAAACGACGCCCTTTTGACCAATTGCTCATAAAGAAAGACATAAGTGAGAAAGAGATGGCTATGATAAGAAGCCTTCAGTGGATGCTTCCCGGCACTTACATAGATCCTTCATGGATAAGGGTTTATCCTTATGGCAAGCTCTTCGCACATGTGGTGGGTTACGTTGGCGAGGCAAGCGAGAAGCAGGTGGCAAAGGGCTTAAGATATCCTGGAGAGTTTGTAGGTAAAACAGGACTTGAACTTGAGTACGACGACGAACTTAGAGGGATCGGAGGCTGGGAGAGATGGGAGGTGGATGCCTTAGGACATAGAATAAGGATAGTGGACAAATCCATTCCTACAAAAGGCAAGGACTTAGTAACAACACTAATACTTCCGCTACAGCGAAAGGCCGCCGAGCTCTTAGACAATAAAACGGGAGCTGCTGTTGCCATTGATCCCAATAACGGTGAGATCCTTGCCATGTACAGCTCTCCTTCTTACAATCCTAACCTCTTTCCTGGAGGAATTTCTGCAAAAGACTGGAAAAGGATTTTAAAAAACCCATTGCATCCGCTTAACAACAGAGCCATAAGGGGAACCTACCCTCCAGGATCTACCTTCAAGACCATAGTGGCAGCGGGGGGATTGGCAGAAGGGAAAATAACTCCCAACAGCAAGGTGTTCTGTCCGGGAGGCATGAAATTTGGAAACAGATTCTACAGATGCTGGAAAAAATGGGGGCACGGATGGGTAGATATTCACAAGGCCATAGTGGAGTCCTGTGACACCTTCTTCTACGACTTGGGACTGAAGATGGGAAACGACCTCATAAGCAAGTACGCTTTCATGTTCGGCCTTGGCAGAAAAACAGGTGTGGACCTTCCCGGCGAGAAAAGAGGGCTTGTGCCAACAAGGAAATGGAAAAAAAGAGCACTCAAGCAGCCATGGTATCCTGGGGAAACCCTATCCTACGCCATTGGGCAGGGCTACCTTCTGGTGACTCCTCTACAGCTCGCCGTGGTGGCCGCAGCTTTTGCCAACGGTGGCTACCTTGTGAAACCGCATTTTAACCTGTACCACCACCCCCCTAAGAAGAAACTGAACCTCCCTAAGTGGGTTATAGAAAAAGTAAGGAGAGCCATGCTGGACGTCGTGGAGGATGAAAAAGGTACGGCCCACTACACTGCCCGTATAAAAGGGGTTAAAGTTGCAGGCAAAACAGGCACCGCTCAGGTCGTGTCATCAGAGATAGAGGAGAAATACAAAAAAGGCAAAAAAATAACAGTGAGAAAGTTTACAGAACATGCATGGTTCATCGCCTTTGCTCCATATGAAAATCCCAAGATAGCAGTAGCTGTGGTGGTAGAACACGGAGGACACGGAGGATCTGCTGCAGCACCAATAGCTCGGGAAATCATAAGAGAATACCTGCACTATAAAGGAATAATCAAATAATGAGCAAGAAGAGGCGGGTGGACTGGACCATATTGATATTCTTCTGGATCATATCCGCTTTGGGACTCCTCACCTTGGCAGGGATAGACAGAAGTCTATTCTTCTTCAAAAGACAATTGATATGGCACTGCATAGGCATAATAGCCCTGACTCTCACTGTCAGCACTGTAACCCAAAAGCAGCTCAAGGAGTGGAGTCCTATAATATACGTGGTTATGCTGGGAGCCCTTCTGTTAGTGCTTTTGGTGGGAAAATCATCCAAAGGCGCCCAAAGGTGGTTGGCCATAGGCCCTTTCAGACTACAACCATCCGAATTTGCCAAGGTTTCCTTTGCCCTTACCATGGGCAGCGTTTTTGAATGGCTTACAGAAAAAGAACGCATTCCCTTAGGTTTTACTGAAGTCATTATTGTACTTGCCATGGCCTTTCCCATGTTTGGGTTAGTGCTTATACAGCCCGATTTAGGAACATCCATGATATTTATTCTTATGGCCCTAACCGCCAGTGTAGTTGCAGGACTGAGAAAGCGAGTGATAATCCTTGGTTTAGTGGCTGCTGTAGCCGTCTCATACTTCGGATGGACTCATGTACTGAAAGAGTACCAGAAAAACAGGATAAGGGCCTTCCTAAACCCCAAAAAGTACAAGACCACCATAGGATACCATGTGATACAATCAAGAATCGCCATAGGCTCAGGCAGGCTCACAGGCAAGGGATACATGAAAGCCACACAGGCGAAGTTAGGCTTCATGCCGGAAAAGCATACTGACTTCATCTTTTCCAGCTTTGCAGAATCCTGGGGCTTCCTTGGAAGTGCCCTTCTAATAATGATGTATGCCCTGTTCTTCACCAGAATAGGTGACCTCGCCAAAAAGGCAAAAGGCCTGTACGAATTTTACTCCATTATAGAGCTTGGATCTATCTTTTTCTGGCATGCCTTTATCAATCTGGGAATGACCATGGGTATACTTCCTGTGGTGGGAGTGCCCTTGCCCTTAATGAGTTACGGAGGATCTGCCGTGCTGGCCTCTTATTTGAATGTAGCCTGCATATTGATACTTTCAAAGGGAGATTGAAGCCATGAAGGTTGTGCTTGTATCCACATCACCGAGAAGGAAAGAACTGTTGAAAAGAATAGTGCCCGTATTTGAAGTGGTTGAGCCAAAAGCAAAAGAAGAGAACCTATCCCTCACCCCCAAAGGGATGGCTAAGGAACTTGCCCTGAGAAAGCTGAAATCCGTATCCTGTGAGGAAGGAGCTATCTACATAGCTGCAGACACGGTGGTGGAATACGATGGAAAGGCCTTGGGAAAGCCTGCCAGCTTAGAAGAAGCAAAGAGAATGCTTAAAACCCTATCGGGGAAGTGGCATCTGGTGCATACTGGCGTGGCTGTATCAGGTTCAGGCAGGGAAAAGGTTGAAGTGGAAACCACCAAGGTGAAGTTTGCCTCTATTGAGGACTATGAGATTGACTTTTATGTGGAGACCTATAGACCTCTGGACAAGGCAGGTGGATACGGCATACAAGACGGAGCCGAGCTTTTCGTTGAAAAGATAGAGGGATCCTACAGTAACGTGGTGGGACTGCCCATAAGGCTGACCTACAAGCTCATGAAAGAATGCGGATACAAACCGGCAAAATGGGTAAGATTAGCAGAAATTGCCGCCATAGTGAGAAGTAAAAACGCAGGACCCTTTGAGGTAACCTTTGATATAATGTTTGACAGTCCCGAAAAGTACCGTGCATTCAAAAAGGGGAACTTTCTAACTCCCAAAATCTTCGCCCAGCTTTACGGATACACAGAAGACGAAATTATCGTCTTTGAATACTTTGACCAAGCATTGGCTTTGAAGATCACCGCCAGAAGGAAGGTAACCTCCGGTTCCATAGGCGATGAGGACGTTTACGCAGCTCAACAACACATTCCTTTAATGAACCTTTGGATCCCGTGGAAGCGCTATGGATAGAGACAAGATACTCCTGACCCTCTGCAAGCTTGGACTGTCCTGGAAGAGTTTCTGGAAAATTTTTGAACAATTAGGAGATTTAGAGCTTTTGGCTGAACAACCGAAAGTTATTGATACCATCAAGGGCATAAAGAGAAACACAAAACAAAAGATTACCTCCTTAAACTGGAGCGATGATCCCACAGAAAAGCCTAAAAAGCTGGGAATGAAATACATCACAGTCTTCTCTCCAGACTACCCACCAAGGCTCAAGAAGATGCCCTATCCCCCCTATGTTCTATTCTACCGTGGAGACCTGAGCGTCCTTGAAAAACCCTGCGTGGCCATTGTGGGAAGTAGAAAGGCTTCCATCAAAGGAAGAGAACTTGCCAAAGAGTACGCCAAAAGATGCGCCAAAGAGGGAAAGACTGTGGTAAGCGGCCTTGCCCTCGGTATAGACTCAGAGGCACACATAGGCGCGCTGGAAGCCAATGGGAGCACAGCAGCGGTTCTTGGCTCCTCCTTAGACTATATTTACCCGCCGGAAAACAGGAATCTCTGCAAAAGGATAGAAAAGACCGGCGTGGTTTTATCTCCTTTCTTTCCCACAACCAAGCCGTCAAGGTACAACTTTCCCATTAGAAACGAAATCATCGCTGCCCTTTCCGAAAAGGTGGTGGTAGTGGAAGCCATGGAGAAAAGTGGTGCCCTTATAACCGCAGATATAGCAAAAAGGCTAAACATACCTGTTGCCACCTTTTCCCTACCCTACCCCGGCAATCAAAAACTGCTTAAAGAAGGTGCCGAAGCAATAGAACTTAGAAAGGACAAAAGAAAGGACACTACCAACGAACCCATACTACAACTCTTAAAGAACGGACCATTAAGCGCTGATGAAATTTCTCAAAAGCTAAATATTGATATTTCCACCGTTCAGGTTAAGCTTATGGAGCTTGAACTACAGGGCAAGATAAGGAGGCTTTCTGGTGGCTTCTACGAAGAAGTCTAAAAAGAAGCTCATAATTGTGGAATCACCTTCCAAGGCCCGGACCATATCAAAATATCTGGGCAAGGACTTTGTGGTGAAGGCCAGCATGGGCCACATAAAAGATCTACCCGTAAACCGAATGGGCGTGGACATAGAAGGGGATTTTGAACCTGAGTATGTAGTGGTCAAAGGCAAGGAAAAGGTCATAAAGGAACTTAAAGATGCGGCCCAGAAGGCAGAGGAAATATTCCTCGCTTCAGATCCGGATAGAGAAGGTGAAGCTATAGCCTGGCACATTGCTCAAGAGATAGGTAAAGAGGACAACGTCTATAGAATCATATTCCATGAAATAACAAAAAGGGCCATTGAAGAAGCCCTCAAGAACCCGTCTCAGATAGACATGAAAAAGGTTGAAGCCCAGCAGGCAAGAAGGGTGCTGGATAGAATCGTTGGGTACTCGCTTAGCCCCCTGCTGTGGAAGCGCATAGACAAGGGACTCTCCGCCGGGAGGGTGCAGTCGGTAGCTCTAAAGCTTATATGCGACAGGGAAAAGGAAATACAGAGATTTGTTCCGGAAGAGTACTGGAGGATAGAGGCTCAACTCAAGGCTTCCTCCTCGGCAGAAACCTTTGAAGCTCTGATGGTCAAATACGCCAACAAAAAGGCGGAAAGGCTGGAAAAGGAAGAAGCAGATAAGATCTTCGAGGAAGTTAAGGATCAACCCTTTGTGGTGGCCAAAGTTGAAAAAAAAGATAGAAAGAAAAACCCCAAACCGCCGTTTATCACAAGCACCCTACAACAGGAAGCCTTTAAAAGGCTGGGATTTTCCGCAAAAAAGACAATGATGATAGCCCAGCAGCTCTACGAAGGCATGGAAATCCCTGGCGAGGGTCCTGTAGGACTTATAACCTATATGAGAACCGATTCCGTGAGGATAAGCGAGGAAGCTATAAAAAAAGCAAGGACTTTCATCAAAGAGGCCTTTGGGAAAGAATACCTTCCTTCAAAGGGCATACAATACCAAAGCAAAGGGATGGTTCAGGACGCCCACGAAGCCATACGTCCTACCTCTGTGGAAAGAACTCCCGAATCCCTGAGGGGAATCTTACCCGACGATCACCTCAAGCTGTACGAGCTTATATGGAGAAGATTCGTAGCTTCCCAGATGAAACCTGCCGTATTTGAAAGCACCTCCGTTGACATAGCAGCAGGGAAAGCCATCTTCAGAGCTACAGGCTCCGTCCTTGTATTTGATGGCTTCTTAAAGGTCTACCCGGAGGAAGACACCAGAGAAAAGCTGCTCCCGCCCATCAACGTTAATGACATCCTTGAGGTGGTAAAAGTGGAAAAGAGCCAACACTTCACCTCCCCTCCTCCAAGGTACACTGAAGCCTCCCTCATAAAAAAGTTGGAAGAAGAAGGTATAGGCAGACCCAGCACCTACGCCACCATTGTATCCACCATAATAGACAGGGGGTACGTGGTAAGAGACAAAAAGACACTGGTACCCACACCCCTTGGCATGATTGTGTCAGAAGTACTGAGCAGAAACTTTCCCAAGCTAATAAACGTATCTTTTACTGCCAACATGGAAGAGGACTTGGACAGGATCGCCTCTGGGGACAGAAGCTGGAAGGACAGCATAAAAGAATTCTACCATCTCTTCGCCAAAGAGCTTGAGGAAGCCAGCCAAAATCTTTTAAATTTAGAAAAGTACAGTCCGATAAAATGTGAAAAATGCGGTAAGCCTATGGTTATTCGCAAGGGCAGATATGGAAAGTTTTTAGCATGCAGTGGCTATCCCGAATGCAGAAATATTATGCCCCTTACAACCTCAAGGAGGAAGCAGTTTGACAGAAAGAGTAAAGACAAGGGACATAAAGGGAACCCTTGAGGAATTCTCCTCCCAGTTAGGACTGCCACCCGAAGAGCTGGATTTTGAAATTATCTCTATGGAGCTTGTAGGTCCCGAAAACGGTAGATTCTTTTTGGAAGCAGAAATTGAAGTAGGGATCAAAGTCCCCGGACTTATCACTATCTTTGACTG
>WGAU01000095.1 GCA_015494645.1 Aquificota bacterium | reverse complement strand
GAAAGGCTTCACTATAGATGTCTCAAAGATACAAGGGGAAAGTATAATTGAGGATCTGAAGCGCCGGGACTTCACGGTAAACTCAGTTGCCTACGACTTGAAAAAAGGAAAGTTTATTGATCCCCTCAACGGCACGGAGGACCTTAAAAAGGGACTGTTAAGGGCTGTCTCCGAAGAAAACCTTAAAAATGATCCCATAAGACTTTTAAGGTGCGTGAGGTTATGGCTCTACCTTCCCCTGCGTATAGAAAAAGACACAGAGAAACTATTGAGCAAACACTCATCACTTGTTTCTCTGTCTGCTCCTGAAAGGATAAAGGAAGAGATGATCAAAATACTTGCCCATCCGCTCTCTAAAAAAGCCATCTCAAAGCTGGATAACACGGGCATCCTTGAAAACATAATTCCGGAGCTTAAAGAGTGTAGAGGTCTGTTCCAAGGAAAGTTTTTCGGATGCGATCTCAAAGAACATCTCCTTTTTTGCTACCGCTGCTGCGAAACCCTTGTCAACTTTACTGACTTTTTCCTGCCAGAGAAAGAGCTTCAACAGCCCCTTAAAGAAAACAGCGAAGCCAATGTCACCAAGGCACACCTGCTTAAACTGTCCGCTCTTCTACACGACATAGCCAAGCCTAAGACCTTCAAGATACGCAACCAGCAGTACACCTTCTGGGGACACGACAAGCTGGGAGCAAAGGTGGCTCAGAACATCTTGGAACGTCTCACCTTCTCCACCAAAAGCGCAAGAACTGTGGGAACACTTGTGGAAAATCATATGAGACTACATCTTTTGGCAAGAAGCGGCGAAATAACCCCCAAAGCCAAAGGGAGATTTTTCAGACAGCTTAAGGGAGACGGGGTTCTTACCGTTCTTCTTTCCTTAGCCGACTCCTACGCCAGTTCTGGCGACCTTGGTTTCTTTTATCTACTACCCTTTGCAAAAGAAATGCTTGATTTTTATATGGATTTTCTGAAACAGGAGAATTTGCAAAAACCCTTACTTTCGGGACACGAGATTATGGATATATTAAAGATTAGTCCCGGTCCAGTTGTGGGCCAGCTTAAAGAGAAGCTCCTTGAAGCGCAAACGGAGGGGCTTGTTAAAAGCAAGGAAGAAGCGCTGGAATACATCAAGGAGGTTTTCAAAGATGGATAGGGAAGAAATTCTCTTTACCAAGGAACACTCATGGGCAAGGGTAGAGGACGAAGAGACCGTGGCCATCGGACTGTCTGAGTTTGCCGTTGAAGAGTTGGGAGAGATCACGTATGTAGAACTCCCAAACATAGGGGAAGAGGTTTCTCAGATGGAGGTAATAGCTTCGGTGGAATCCCTCCGCGATACCATGGAGGTTTACTCTCCAGTGAGTGGCGAAATAGTAGAGATCAACGAGATGCTCATAGACAACCCTTCTCTGCTGAACGAAGATCCTTATGGAGACGGATGGATAGCCATAGTCAGAATGAGCGATCCGGAAGAGCTTCAGAGACTTATGCCTAAGGAGGAGTACGAAGACTACATTGACGCTATAAGCGGCGACTTCAACGAGGAAGAATTTTAGTGGAAGTTCAAAACATACGCATAAGGTTCTTGCAAACCACCTTCCTTTTAGGCATCGCTTTTCTGTTTTTCATCGCCTTTTTCAACTGGAGGCAGGGGCTCAAGTATCTGGCTTTTATAAAGGGAGGTTTTGCCCTCACCTTAATAGTTGCCCTGTGGACCATTAAAAGGTGGTACAGAGCGACTGTTGCTGTAGTGCTGGTGGCATCCCTAATTATGATAACCGCTGCCATCTACGCCCAGATATTCAGCGGCAAGTGGGTGGCAAGCCTGTGGTATCCCTTGTATGTATTTGTATTCTCTATAGTAACCAATCCCATAGGAGGCGTCTTCGCCAGTATATACATCACCCTTGCCACCTTTGTCATGCTTGTCCACAAGTACGGCTCGCTGAGTACAGATGTACACTACTACTTGGTGCAGCTCATATCTTCACTGGCTATTACCTCTCTGTTTTGCATCGCCTTCTATGAAACCCTCAGAAGGTACGAAGAACTTATGAAAGAAAGGGCCGAAAGGGACGATCTGACTGGCGTCTTCTCAAGGAACAAGATTTTTGAGATCCTTGAGATGGAGATAGAAAGGGCAAAGAGAGGAAGACTTCCCCTTTCAATAATCATGTTTGACTTAGACGACTTCAAGCGCATAAACGATGAAAAGGGGCATCTCTTCGGCGACACAGTATTGAAGACGGCAGCACGTATAATCCAGGAAAACGTAAGAAAAATTGACGCCTGTGGTAGATACGGAGGAGATGAGTTCTTGGTAGTAGCTCCTCAAACCGATGAAACAGGCGCTCTTGTGGTTGCAGAGAGAATCAGGCAGGCCATCAAATCAAGCAACCTCAATATAGATGTGAGCTACGGCATAGCAGAGTACAAGCCAGATATGTCTTTGGAAGAGCTTGTAAGCAAAGCAGACAACAACCTTTACACCTATAAAAGAAGCAAAAAAGCCGAGGAGACTCCTACGGCATGATAAAAACCGACATCCTTGTCATAGGCTCAGGGATAGCAGGCTTGACCGCAGCTCTTAAGGCCTGCGAGGAGGGATTTGATGTCACCGTAATCACCAAAGGTAAAAAACCCGAAGAATGCAACACCGACTATGCCCAGGGAGGCATCATATACAGAGGAGAGGGAGACTCGGAAGAACTTCTCATAAAGGACATCCTTGAAGCAGGAGCAGGTGCAGGTAACCCGAAAGCGGCAAAAATAATTGCTCGCCACGGACCAAAGCTCGTAAAAGAAATCCTCATAGACAAGATCAAGGTTCCTTTCAGTAGAACTCCCGATGGAAAACTTGACTTCACAGAAGAAGGAGCGCACTCTGTAAGAAGAATCATCCACGCCGACGATCTAACAGGCAGAGCCATTGAAAGAAGTCTCTTGAAGTATATAAGCGAAGAGACACAGATAAAGATATACACCAATCATGTAGCTATAGACCTTCTCACCTTACAGCACCACTGTAGAGACCCAATCAATGTTTACAAGCCTCCAGAATGCTTGGGAGCCTACGTTTATTCCGTTGAAGAGAAAAAGGTCAAAAGGTTCATAGCCAAGGTCACAATCTTAGCCACAGGGGGCTTGGGACAGATATTTCTGCACACTACCAACCCCGAAGGAGCCACAGGAGACGGCTTTGCCATGGCGTACCGAGCAGGAGTTCGCCTTATAAACATGGAATACATCCAGTTCCACCCCACCACCCTATACCACAAGGATGCCAAAAGATTTCTCATTTCTGAATCAGTAAGGGGAGAGGGAGCAGTTCTCAAAACCCCTGACGGAAAACCCTTTATGGAAGAGTACCATCCCCTCGGATCGTTGGCACCAAGGGATGTAGTTTCAAGAGCCATTCACGAAGAAATGACGGAAAAGGGGTACAAGTACGTGCTTCTGGATCTTGCCTCCTACATGGACCCTGAGAGGATAAAAAGGAGGTTTCCCCACATATACGAAACCTGCCTCAAGTTCGGAATAGACATCACAAAAGAACCAATACCTGTGGTGCCTGCGGTGCATTTTGCCTGCGGCGGTATAAAAACCAACATGTGGGCAGAAACGGAGATGAAGAGGCTCTTCGCTGTGGGAGAAACCGCCTGCACCGGGCTTCACGGCGCCAACAGGCTTGCAAGCACCTCCCTGCTTGAGGGGCTTGTCTTTGGCGTAAGGGCCATAGAAAGGATAAAACAGACGTGGAACGAACTGAAAAAGGAACTTCCCGAACCTGTCACTTGGATAGACACTGGAGAGTACGAACCCGACCCGGCCCTCATACATCAGGACTGGATAACCCTAAAGCACATCATGTGGAACTATGTAGGCCTTGTGAGAACAGAAAAGCGCTTAAAAAGGGCCATATACGATCTCCGACACCTGTGGTGGGAGGTAGAGGAGTTTTACCGCAAGGCAAAGATAACAAAGCAGCTTATAGAGCTTAGAAACGGCATCCTCACGGGCCTTGTGATAGCAAGGGCCGCTTACACCAATAGGGAATCAAGGGGATGCCATTACAGAAAAGACTCTCAGAAAAACTGAAGAGGGAGGTGTAGATGCAGAACTTCTTTGAAAGGATTGAAAGGCTAAAAAGAGAGAAAGACGCTTTCATCATCGCCCACTACTACCAGAGACCAGAGATTCAGGAGGTGGCAGACTTCATAGGAGACTCCTTAGAGCTGAGCAGGATCTGCAAGGACATAAAGAACAGCACAATAGTTTTCTGCGGCGTAACCTTTATGGCCCAGATTGCAAAGATATTAGCGCCAGACAAAAGGGTGCTTATACCCTACATGAACGCAGGTTGCCTCTTAGCAGATATGGTCTCTGTAGATGAGTTGAAGAAACTGAGAGAAAAACATCCCGATGCAGTGGTGGTCTCCTATGTAAACACCTACGCGGAGATAAAGGCCTTATCCGACATCATATGCACCTCGGCCAATGCAAAGGAGGTAATGGAAAAGGTTGATGCCTCCAAGATCATCTTTATCCCCGACAAAAACTTGGGAGCCTACCATGCAAAAAACTTAGACAAAGAAGTGATCCTATGGGAAGGTTACTGTCCCGTGCACAACAGAATCACGTGGGACTCCATTGAAAGGGTAAAGAAGGAACATCCCAGCGCCCTTGTGGTGGTTCACCCGGAGTGCCCCCCTGAAGTTACCGAAAAGGCAGACTTTGTGGGATCTACATCCCAGCTCATAAACTTCATAGCAGAGTCCTCCCACAAGGAGTTCATAGTTGGGACAGAAGAGGGTATACTGCACCAGATCAGAAAGAAAGCCCCAGATAAGACCCTGCTGCTTCCCGATCCCAAACCCATGTGTGATCAGATGAAAATGATAACTCCCGAAAGGCTCATACGCTGCCTCGAAGAGGGGGTATACGAAATCCACGTGCACGAAGAAACGGCCCAGAAAGCAAGAAAGGCCATTGAGGCCATGTTCAACTTATGAGGGTGCATCCGGTATCATACAGAAAAGTCCTTGAAGAATTTCTGAAAGAAGACATAGGGATAGGGGACATCACCACCCTATCCCTAAACATTGAAGGCAAGAAAGGAACGGGAATTATCAGGGCAAAAGAGCCTTTAGTTGCAGCAGGGCAGGTGTTTCTAAATGAGCTTTTCAGAATGCTTGATCCAGAAGCCAAAGTAAAGCTTCTTGTATCCGATGGAGCAGAGGTTGAACAGGGACAGGAGATGGCGAGGATAGAAGCCACCCTTGATGCCTTACTCATGGGCGAAAGAACCGCTCTCAACCTCATCCAGAGGCTTTCGGGTATTGCTACCCTCACCAAAGAAATGGCAAGACGTATAAAGGATTTAAAAGTCCAGCTTGTGGACACAAGAAAGACAACACCGGGACTTCGCTTTTTCGAGAAGTACGCCGTTCGGGTGGGTGGAGCCAAGAACCACCGACTGGGACTTTACGATGCGGTCATGATAAAAGACAACCACATAAGGGCAGTAGGCTCAGTGAAAGAAGCAATCAGACAGGTAAAAGAAAAAGCTCCCCACACGGCAAAGATAGAGGTGGAGGTAAAGGATATTCAGCAGCTTGAAGAAGCATTAGCGGCTGGGGTTGACATTGTGCTTCTGGACAATATGTCCATTGAAGAGATTAAAAGGGCAGTGGAA
Source organism: Aquificota bacterium (assembly GCA_015494645.1). Classification (GTDB taxonomy): domain Bacteria; phylum Thermosulfidibacterota; class Thermosulfidibacteria; order Thermosulfidibacterales; family Thermosulfidibacteraceae; genus Thermosulfidibacter. The sequence continues at coordinate 14,456 of WGAU01000095.1, read as the reverse complement.
ATGGCAAAGGGCAGAGCGATTCTTGAAGCCTCCGGAGGAGTAACCCCAGAGAACATCAGGGGAATAGCGGAAACAGGGGTTGACTACATATCCTGTGGCTTCATAGTTCACCATGCTGTGTGGAAGGACATCAACATGAAGATCGGGGAGGTGCGCCTATGAAAGTGATAAGATGGGAAGAGGCACAGGTGAAGGAAAATCCCTATGGGGTGGATGCAAGGCTCCTTTACGAGACGGAACACGCCCAGGTTGTTCACCTGTTCTTGAAGCCCGGAGAAAAGCTCAAAAGGCACGTAACCCCAGTGGATGTTTTCTTCTACGTGCTTGAAGGAGAAGGGGTGGTAGAAATAGGCGATGAAAAGAGAAAAGCGAAAAAGGACGATCTTATAGACAGTCCCGCCAACATACCCCACTGTTGGTACAACGAAAGCAATGCTCCACTCAGGATTTTAGTGGTTAAGGTTCCAAGACCAACAAAGCCCACCAATATACTGTAAAAAGGAGGAAAGATGGATCCAAGGATCTTTAGCGGCATAATATGGATTCTTCTGGCCCTTTTTATGATCGGCGATGGACTTTGGGAGTATTTGAAAAAGGGACATCAGGAAGCCCTGCTCTACATCTTTGTAGGACTGCTCATATTGCTCTATCAGCTATGGCTTTACAGACGCACCGGCAAGATAGGAGGTCCCCTCTGAAGCCTTGAGAACACTCCCGGTTCGGGAGGAAGCTGCTCATACCAGCCCAAGCCCAGACCTCCCCGTAAGAAGAAGCGCTCTCAATGAGAGATCCCCTCTTCAAGTTTGAGAAAAAACCAGAGAACTTCCACGTGGAGGAGGTTCCCCTCCTCCCCTTTGATAGTGTTAGAAACCATGCCATCCTAAAGGTAGAAAAGGTGGGAGAAAGCACCCTTGAGCTTGTGGAAAGGCTATCAAGCCTTCTAAATGTGCCCCAAAGGGAAATAGGATACGCAGGACTAAAAGACGCTCAGGCAAAAGCAGTACAGTATATAAGCATTCCCTATAGTGCCTTTGAAAGGCTCAAGAATAAAGATCCTGAAGGGATAAACATACTTCAGGTTTTCTTTAACTCAGAAAAGCTCAGAACGGGTAGATTGAAAGGCAACAGGTTCAGGGTGGTCCTGGAAGAGGTGAGAGATTCGGAAGGGCTGAGAAAAAAACTTGAAGAAATAACGGAAAAAGGCTTTCCAAATTTTTACGACACCCAGAGGTTTGGAGCCAAAGGAGAAAACCTAAAAAAGGGGCTAAAAATGCTCAAAGGACTCTATATGAAAGCATCCTTTTACAAAAGGCGCCTCTACATATCTGCTGTGGCCTCGTGGTTTTTCAACCTGTACCTTGAGGAGAGGATAAAGGCAGGCTATCTGCATAGGACTATGAAAGGAGATCTCCTCATAGATGAGGAAGGAAGATGGGTTCCGGAACGCTACTCCCACCAGGAAGAAAACTTGATTCCTACAGGTCCTATCCTCGGCTACAGAATGCCTCTGCCGGAAAAAGAGGCTCTGGACTTTGAGAGACAGCTTTTGGAAAGGGAAGGCTTAAACCTTTCCATGTTCAGACCTTTCAGGGCGCCGGGAAGCAGAAGAGCCATAAAGGTATACCCTAAGGAAGTGAAGATAAACATCTTCAGCGGAAAGGCTGTTTTGGAGTTTTTCCTTCCCAAAGGAAGCTACGCCACGGTAATGATAAAGGAGTTGGCATGTCCTCCCTCTTCATAGACGTAATACTTCCCACATACCTGCTTATAGGACTCGGTTTCCTCTTGGGAAAGATATTCAAAGACCTTGAGACAGAGGGCATATCCACAGTGGTTCTCAACGTTTTTGCCCCTGCACTGGTGTTTTACTCCTTCAGAGAGAGCAAGGTGGACTTTACCTTTGTCCTGCCTGTATTCGCCGTGGCCGCTACCGTGGTTGCAACAGGATACGCCACAAGCATCCTCTACGGAAAAATCAAATGGGGAAAAAGGGACAGGGGCTTTGAGGTATCAACCACCTTCATGAACTCCGGTTACTTAGGCATACCCTTGATATTCCTAATGTTCGGCAAGAAGGCTTTCCCCTACGCCATTGCCTTCTCTGTCTCTATGACCTTCCTGCACTTCACCGTGGGCATAATGACCCTCAATCCGGGAAGTTTAAAAGATGCCGTTCTTTCTGTGCTGAAGATGCCCCTGGTGCACTCTATCATCCTTGCCTTCTTCGTGCAGGATGTGGCTCTGCCCAGTGGTATTGAAAAGATGCTAAAAATGACCGGCACAGCCACCATCCCATCTATGCTTATTGCCATAGGCATTAGCTTGTCCCGTATTGAGGCATCCCATGTAAAAGTAAGCCTCGTAAGCTCGCTACTCAGATTCACAACGGGCACCATCGGTGCTCTGGCTGCCGTTAGTATCATTGGAGGACCTATCCTGTTCAAAAGCGTCATGGTAGTTCAGTCTTCCTTACCCTCAGCGGTACTGAACTATGTCCTGTGCGACAAGTTCAAACAGAACCCGCAACTTGCCGCCTCGGTGATTTTTTTAAGCACCCTTGTATTCCCTGTGTACCTGTTCCTTCTGAAAGTTCTACTAAGGTTTACTTTTTCCTATACTTAACCAGTTTCTCCTTGATCTGCCCTTTTAGGCTGATGTAGCGCTCTACAGAAGGAAGCATGTTGCGCTCAAAATGCTTGGCCATGTTCTCTTCGGTCCATCTGTTATCAGCAGGGTCATCAAACTTGATGCTAAGCCTTCCGTCCTCAACTATTATGTGGCCGTATATATCGCACACAGGGCACCTAACCCTCAAATCCACTATCTCAAATATATTGTTGTGACACACAGGACATACACCCGAAAGATACGGCGACCTCTCCCCAACAACCACCCTTTTTCCTGCCTCTCTACACCTTCTCATTGCCATATCGTCCAGCACCGCTTCTCCCGGGCCCTGACACCTGATCATAAACTGATCCACCACTCTGTACCCCAAGGAGAGCAGGAATATAGAAACCTGAGCCATGGCAAACCCTTCCCATCCATCAACCCCGAAAGGCACTATGGCTGCTGCCGGCTTACCAAGTGTAGGCCTTGGCTCCACAAACATAAGCTTCATGGCCCTGTCGGCAAGCATCTTCAATATACCCGCAGCTCCCAGGATATAGTTGGGCACCCCTAAAATCAAACCATCTGCCTGAGCTATCTTGTCCAAAAGGAAAGCTGTATCATCTTTTACAGGACACTCCTCCACCTTGAATACACATCTCATGCAACCTGTGCATGGCTTTATCTCATAGTCGGTGAGCCTCAAAAGCTCTGTCTTACCTCCGGCCTCCTCAACCCCCAAAAGCGCCTCTCTCACAGCAACTTCAGAGTTGCCAAATCTTCTTGCGCTTCCCACCAATCCCAAAACCTTCATGAGTCACCCCTTGTTGAACTTTTAAAGGTTTACGTTTACTATGCCAAAAGAAATGGAAAGACAAAAGCTCTTCACAATATTTTTCGTTTTCATCTGTCTCAGCATCGCCTTATTGGTTCTATACATACTGTCTCCATTCGCCCAATCCATCCTGTGGGCAGTGCTGTTTACCATAATCTTTATGCCTATACACAACTTCCTCAGTACCAAGTTGAAAAGCCCAACCTTATCTTCATTTCTCATAGTCTCCTTCACCCTGTTTCTGTTCATAGTACCTTTAAGCATTGCCGGTATAATCGCCTTTAAAGAAGTAGTGGAGCTAACAAAGTACCTTATTGAGCACTATAAAAACATCCCTCCAGACCAGCTCCAGCAGAAGTTACTTTCACTCCCCATACTGAACCACCTGATAAAATACCTTCCCAGAACCTTTGCTGATCCACAAGTCATAACAAAGGCTCTTGTCTCTAATCTAAAACTGTTAGCCAACATCTCCGCATCCCAGGTAAAGGCCTTCTTTCTGTCCACTGGGGTGCTCATATCAAAGCTGTTCATCTTTATCTTCGTGCTTTTCTTCCTGCTCAAAGATGCCCACACTTTCGGCAACTACATATACCGTTTCTTTCCCTTAGAGGAAAAGGACAAAAGAGATATTCTCTCAAGCATATACATTACCACCATAAGTGTGGTATACGGAACTGTGGGAACCGCCCTGGCTCAGGGTACGGTAGGGCTTATAGGCTATCTTCTATTGGGAGTGCCCTACCCATATTTATGGGGACTTGCCACAGCCTATGCCTCTTTTATACCGCCCTTTGGAGCAAGCATGGTGTGGGTGCCCATATCGGTTTGGCTGTTCTTCAAGGCAAGCTGGATAAAGGGACTGATCATGGTAGTCTACGGGGCAGCCCTTATATCTTCCTTGGATAACGTAGTAAAGCCCCTAATCATGAAGAACAAGGTAAACGCACCCTACGTGGTTATCTTCTTTGCCATCTTCGGAGGCCTAATACAGTTTGGTTTTATTGGCATGTTCTTGGGACCAATCCTGTTCAATCTGCTCTTCACCATTGCCAAGATCTATGAGGAAAAGTTCCTCAAAGGAGAAGGCTAAAAGCTAATTACCCTTCTTTTTCACCACCACTATGGCAAACTTATGGGGATGGATGTACTTTTTTATGACCTCCTTCACCTCTTCAAGGGTCACAGCCTTGATCATGTCGGGAAAGCGATTGAGGTAATCCCTGCCCAAGTTGTGAAAGGCAACAAAGGCAAGATAGTCAGCAATCTCCGTGTTGGTGTCTATCCTCAAAGGAAAGCTTCCCGTAAGATACCTCTTGGCGTCCTCAAGTTCTTTCTGTGTTGGCCCCTCTTTCACAAACTTCTCAACCTCGTCCAATACCTCCTTTATAGCATCCTCTGCCCTTTCATTCTTGGTCTGAAGAGTTATCTTGAAAGGTCCCTTGTAAAGCGACGGGACGAAAACGCTGTAAACCGCATAGGAGTACCCTCCCTTTTCCCTTATCCTCTCAAAGAGCCTTGAAACCAACCCACCTCCACCCAACACCTGATTGGCCACATACAGCTTTATAAAGTCGGGGTTGCTCCTTGAAACACCAATGTGGCCTATCACTATGTTTGCCTGAGTTACTTCCTTGGCAACCTCCACTTTTTGAGCCTTTACAGAAGGATACTCAAACTTGGGGTACTCAGGCGCTTTGCCCAACCATCCGCCAAACAGCTCCTCAAGCTTCTTCTTTATCTCGTCGGCATCCACATCTCCCACCACTATGAGCTTGCTACCTTCAGGAAGGTAATGACTCTTGTAAAACTCCACCACCTCGTCCCGGGAGACTGCCTTCACCGTCTCCACATATCCTTTAGAAGGCCTGTGGTAGGGATGGTTACCGTATATAACTTCTGCGAACTTCTCCGAGGCAACATAACCTGGATCCTCGTGATCCTTCATTATCTCGCCCACAACTTCGTTCTTAACCCTAACAAATTCCTGAGGCGGGAAAGTCGGCTCTAAAAGCACTTTAGCAAAGAGCTTAAGTCCATCCTCTAAAAATCTGGTGGTTACCCTTAGGGAAAAGGTGGCATAGTCCTTGCCGCAGGAAGAATCAAAGTCTGCTCCCATAAATTCAAAGCGTTCCGAAATCTCTTCAGCGGAAAGCCCCTTGGCTCCCTCTCCTATCATGTTGGCGGTGAGGTAAGCCAAGCCGGCCTTTTTATCCGGATCAAAAACAGAACCGGCGGGCACCACAAGTTTGAACACCGCAAAGGGCAAAACCCTCCTTTCAACCACCCACACCTCAAGGCCATTGCTCAGCTTAAAGACATAGGGAGTTATCTTCGCCAAAGAAACCTGCGCCATCAACAAACCTCCCAAAAGAAGTAAAAAAAGTCTCTTCATCCTTAGCTCCCCTCTGGAAGAAGATAGCCTATGGTGAGGTTCTCCTTCCTCAGGTACTTGGAAGCCACCCGTATCACATCTTCAGGTGACACCTTTCTAATATTATCAACATAGCTGTTGAGGTAGCGCCAGTCCATGCCTATGGTCTCCAAAATGCCGATGTTCATGGCCCTGTAAAAATTGGAGTCAAGTCCATAAACAAACTCCGCTTCAATCTGATTTTTAACCTTCTCAACCTCTTTTGGATCAACACCATTTTTAAGAATCCCTTCTATCTCCTCCCAGATAAGTTTTTCAACCTTTTCCGGAGAGACACCCGGTTTAACCGCTGCATAGAAGCAAAGAAGCCCTGGATCCTTGGTCTTGGAAGAGTAATAGGCTCCCGTGTAAAGGGCCGCCTGCTCCTTAAAAACAAGCCTCTTGTACAGCCTTGAACTCCTTCCCCCTCCGAGGATAGCAGCAAGGATCTTCAAAGCATACTCTTCTCCGGAACCAATGTTTGGCACATGAAAGCCCCCAAATATAAAGGGAAGACGAGCCTCCTTGCTCCTAACCTCCACCCTTCTTTCACCTTCCTGAGGAGGTTCCTCATAGGAAAACTCAGGAATATGCTTGGCAGGAGGTGTACTTCCAAAGTACTTCTCCACAAGGGCGAAAACCTCCTCGGCCTTTACATCTCCTACCACCACTATTACCGCATTGTTGGGAGCGTAAAAGGTTCTGTAATGATGCTTTATATCCTCAAGGGTTATACTCTCTATATCCTTCATCCAGCCAATCACCGGCCAGTGATAGGGGTGAGCCTTGTAGGCAGCGGCGTAAACCTCTTCTACAAGAAGGGATGTGGGATCATCCTCAGTCCTCAGCCGTCTCTCCTCCATCACCACACTTTTTTCCCTATCAAACTCCTCGGGATCAAACTTCAAATTAACCATCCTGTCCGACTCAAGCTCCATAGAAATCTCCAGCCTGTCAGCAGCCCAGTTCTCAAAGTAAGCTGTGTAATCTCTGCTGGTAAAGGCATTTTCCTGCCCGCCGTTCCTTGACACAATCTTAGAAAACTCCCCGTTGGGATACTTCTCCGTTCCCTTGAACATCATATGCTCAAGCAAGTGGGATATGCCTGTCTTTCCAAAGCGTTCGTAGTAGGAACCCACCTTATACCACACCTGAAAGGTCACGGTGGGCGTTGAATGATCCTCCACCACAATAACCTTCAGACCGTTCTTCAAAACCCTTTCAACACCTTTTATCTCCAAGTTTCCCCCTCCCGCAAAAGCTATTGTACACCACACCAAAACAGACAAAAGAACCCTTAACATGCCTTCTCCTCCTCAGATCCAAGCCCTACCATCTCCTTCAACATCTTCACCTCTTCGGGAGTTAAATAGCGGAAGTGCCCCTCGGGAAGCCCCTTCAGCGTTATGGGACCAACAGCCACCCTAATCAACTCCTTCACGGGATGTCCTATCTTCTTGAACATCCTCCTTATCTGCCTTTTCCTTCCCTCCCGCAGGATCACTTCAAGCTTGGTTCTCCACTTGCTTCTATCCAACACCCTTATGATGCAGGGAAGAGTCTTTCCTTCTGGATACAGGTATATTCCTCTTCTCAGTTTGTTCAACTTATCTTCAGCAGGCGACCCCTCCACCTCTACTATATAGCGCTTGTCCACATGGTACTTGGGATGAAGAAGTCTGTATGCCAGCTCTCCATCGTTGGTGAGAAGCAAAAGCCCCCTGGACGCCCTGTCCAACCGCCCCACGGGGAAAACCCTTAAATTCTTTATGGGCAACACATCGTAAACGGTAGGTCTGCCCCTCTCGTCCCTCATAGTGGTAAGGATGTTCTTGGGCTTGTTGAACGCCATATAAACCTTGGGCTGTATCTCCACCACCTTGCCGTCAACGGTGACAATATCCTCTTCTGGATTTACTCGGTAGCCATATTCCTTAACTATCCTGCCATTTACCGCTACCCTCCCCTCTTCAATGAGCCTTTCAACCTTTCTCCTTGCCCCCATACCGGCTTCTGCCAAAAACCTATTGAGCCTCAGCAACCTGTTCCCCATGGTACTTGACTATAGAAGCAAATATTTTCAGCCCGTCCTCACTACCAAGAATAGACTCACAGCACCTTTCGGGATGGGGCATCATCCCAAGCACATTCTTGGTCACATTACATATACCAGCTATATCGTAAACGGAGCCGTTGGGATTGTAGCCACAGTACCTAAACACCACCTGCCCGTTCTCTATCAACGCCTGCAAAGTTCCCTCATCTGCAAAATAGTTGCCTTCCATATGGGCAATGGGAATGGAAAGCACCTCACCTTTTGCACACTCACAGGTGAAAGGAGTATTGGGATTCTCAACAACAACATCCACATACTCGCATACAAACTTGAGATTTTTGTTTCTCAACATAGCTCCGGGAAGGAACCCGGCCTCAAGCAATATCTGAAAGCCGTTGCATATCCCGATCACTAACTTGTTTCTGTCTTTAACAAACTCTCTTAAAGCCTCCATAACAGGAGAAACCTTGGCTATGGCTCCAGCCCTCAAGTAGTCCCCGTAGGAAAAACCACCGGGCAAGATAATACAGTCAAAGTCCTCTATGCTCCTCTCCTGATACCAGATGTATTCACAGTCCTCTCCCAAAACGTGCCTCACTGCCCAGTAGCAGTCCCTGTCACAGTTGGATCCAGGAAACACCACAACCCCAAATAGCATCCCTCACTCCTCCACGATGTCCCAATGATACTCCTCTATAACAGGATTAACCAACAACTTAGCACACATCTCATCAACCAATGTTTCAACCTCTTCCCTTCCCACATCATCCAAATCAAGATATATAACTTTCCCAACCCTTACATCCCTGACTTGCGAAAATCCGAGATTCCTCAAAGCCCCACAGACCGCTTTACCCTGCGGATCAAGCACCGAGGACTTCAAGTTGACAATCACCCTGACCTTCACACATCACCTCCGGACTTTTTCCTGCAACTAATACTATCATATTGACTAATGAGTCAATCTCGTTACAGTATGGCAAAGATGCTTTTTAGTTTAATTTTTATCCTGGCACTATTTTCAAGCTCTAACTGCTTAGCGGAACCAAAAATATTCATTCTATCTTCTTATAGCCCCGAAGATCTGTGTGAAAAACCCGAGTTTGAAGGGGTGGTAAATGTCCTCAGAGAAAACCTCAGAAGGTATACCCTCAAAAGCTTCTGGATAGACAGCCGCAGAAAGGATCCCCAAGAACTGGCAGATATAGAAAAAAGAGTGGTAAAAGAGATAGAAGACTTTTCTCCCGATGTACTCATCACCCTTGATGATATCGCCTTCCAGATAGCCCTTCGCCATTTCACAGGCAAAAAGAAGCCCGCTATCATATTTGCCGGGGTTAACAAGCCACTTGAAGAGTACAACCGAGAGTTCAATTTCCTAAAAGAAGACAACAAAACCCCCACCAAAAACATAACCGGCGTGTACGAAAAGCTCTTTGTGCTGGAAGAGATGAAGTTCCTTGAAAGCTGGTGGCTCAAAGGAGATTACAAAATCGCTTTCATCTACTCCGACGATCCTATAGCCAACATCGCCATGCATCAAATACAGAATGAACTAAAAGGAACTCCATATTTGGACAAGATTGTTTACTACAAAGTATCCACTCTCTCCCAGCTTAGAGAAACCATCACCCTTATAGAACACAACCCTAAAGTAAAGGCCTTCTTTGCCTTCGCCCTATCGGTAACTCAAGGACAGGAAAGACTAACGATCAACGAAATCGTTCCCTACATAGTGAAAAACATTTGCATTCCCGAGATCTATCCCAACTACTACGCCGTAGCCATGGGCTTTATGGGAGGAGTGGTAATTGATTTCAAAGAAATGGGCAGACAGGCAGGAAACATAGCCGTAAAAGTGGTTCAGGGTACCCCTCCCACCAAAATACCCGTGGAAACAGCCCATCATTTCTCCGTAGTTATAAACCTAAAAAGGGTTAAAGAGTGTAAACTTCCCCTTCCCGACTACATTCTAAATCTGGCAGAACGAGTTTTCTTAAGTGGAGAAACACCATGATTCCTGTGCCTCAGTTCTTTTGGAAGGATTTCTTTCTAATAGCTTCTGTCGTCTATGTTGCTTCCATTCTCACCCTTATACTTTTATCGGTGCAGAAGAAACTTACCACATGGATGACCCGAACCAAAAGTAGCATGCTATTCATGATAGCAGCTTCTCTTTCCAATGCCATGCTTTTCATCCAATACCATGCTTCAAAAGATGTTTACTTAAGCATCGCCGCAGTTGTGCTGCTTAGTGGGTGTCTTCTCTACAACCTATCCCTTTTCAAAGGGAAAAATCTTACCAACCTGATCCTGCAGATAACCTACACTTTTGTCTTCATGATGGATGCATACATACAGCACTGGTTCCTCTCCATGATCACCTTCATTTTGCTAACCCTCGTATCTCTACCTGTTCTGGAAGTGTTTTTCAGATACTTTACCTGGCAGATTGTGGCGATCCACATAGCATTCGCTACAATATCCCTCGCAGTACTTACTTCCCTTGTGAAGGACCACTACACCAACCTTATTGAAAACATCCACAACAACATGCGCCTTGTGGTTCATTCCGCAGAATTCATCACAAGAGGAGAAACCGCTCTGAAAATGCCCATACTAACTAAGGAATTCCAAACCATATTAAAAAACCCCTCAAGCGCTAAGGCATCCTTTTTTACCAAGGTTCTGGCAAAGGCTTACCATGCCCAAATAGTCTTCTTCATGAACAGAGAAGGAGAAGTACTGTTTTCTTCGGAGCCTGTTCTGATAGGTAAAAACTACTCTTTCAGAAAGTACTTTCAGGACGCTTTGAAAGGCAGAAGCGGCTTCACCATAGCAAGGGGACACACCACCAACAAGGTGGGACTCTTCATATCCATTCCCGTCTGGAAAAACCAGCGTATAGTAGGAGTTTTGGTGTACAAATTTTCTCCCTCTACCTTGTTCCCCAATATAGTATGGGAGAACGGATGGATGATAATGCACGCAAGCGGCCTCGTGATACACGGCCCGAAGAAACTTTGGGGCCACTGCATTGAGTGCAACCAAAACCTTCTCAAAGAGGCTTTAAAGTACAAGCTCAACGGGAGGATACCTGTAAACACCCAGTCCCCCTTTGAACAGAAAGATGGCCTGCTTTGTCCCAAAGGGGAAAGAACCGTTGAAAAGTGCTATATCCTTTTGAAATCCCCCATCAGGGACGAGTATCTCATAGCAAGACTCGTACCCCTAAACACTGCCTCACATTTCAAGTTTACCCTACTTGGCATTTGGTGCCTAATAGCCCTTATTGGAAGCAGCGTATTCTTTGAAATACACCGCTGGATAGTGCTCACCTCCACCGATCCTTTAACGGGACTTCTGAACCGCAGAGAGTTCTTCAACAGAGCCGCAGAAGCCCTCAAACAAGCCGCTGCCCACAACCAGTGCATTCACTTATTGATAATGGATCTGGACGATTTCAAGAAGATCAACGACACATACGGGCATAGCATAGGTGACGAGGTGCTTGAACATACATCCAAAATCATTCGCTCCTCCGTAAAGGAAAGGGACATAGTGGCAAGAATAGGTGGTGAAGAGCTTGTAGTAGTCTCCATCAGCGAGCAACTGGAAGACGGCTTCATCATAGCGGAAAGAATAAGAACCAGAATTTCCCAAACCCCGGTAGCATCATCCAAGGGCAAAATAAAAGTGACCGTAAGCATAGGAGTTGCTTCAATCTGCTTTAGAAGAGATACAGACATTGAAAAAGAAGCGATAGAGCAGATGCTGCAAAAGTACATAAACATAGCAGACGAAAAGATGTACGAAGCCAAAAGAAGCGGGAAAAACCGCACCGCCGTGGAAAAAATACTCAAGGTGTGAACATGGAGAAAAAAGAAGAAACGCTTAACAAAGAAATTAGCCTGAAAATCGTAGAGTCCTTGGCAAACAATCCTTATGTATTTATCGCAATCTATAGGGAAAAGTTCATATACCTCACTCCTTTCGCTCGTGAAAAATTAGGATACACCATGGAAGAGCTCAGAAATATAAACTTATGGGACCTTATTCCAGATGAAAAGATCAAACAGATAGCAAAGGAAAGAATCCTCCAAAGACTGTACCACGGACTGAAAGAGCCTTTGCTTTATGCCAAGTTCCCATTAAAAGCCAAGAATGGAGATATAATCTATGTTTACTCCTACGCCTCCACCATAGAACTTCCCGATGGAAAAGCCGTTCTTTCAATAGGCATAGACTTCACACAGGAAACAGTAGCAGAGGAAAATAGAAAGCTTGAAAGGATTAACAAGATACTCACCTATGTCAGGGACATAATCTACCTCCTAAACAGGGAAGGCGTAGTAAAGTACGTAAGCCCTTCTGTTAAGACACTTATAAACATGGAAGAAACCCAGCTTCTAAACAAAAGCATATTTAACATACTGAAAGGTTATGTAAAAAAGAATGACCTGAACAAGCTTAAAAGGATACTTAAAGAAGTCCTCAGCACTCCAGGACAACCTGTAGCATCGCACATAGAAATCACCATTACCGGAGAGAAAAAGCACTTTGACTTTTATGCATACCTTCCGGAAAATTGGGAAGAAATAGGCTTTGAAGGACCCATCGTATGTGCAAGGGACGTCACTCACATAAAGCAACTTGAACGTGAACTCCTAAAACTCAAGTATTACGATCCCGTAACAAATCTTCCTAAAAAAGCTTTAATTACTGAAAAATTGGACAAAATACTGAAAATCTCAAAAAGAACAAACAAGCTGGTAGTAATTGTGGTTGCAGACCTCAAAAAGTTCAGAGACATAAACATCCTCCTCACCAGAAAAGGAGGAGATGCAGTCCTGAAAAGCATAGCTCACAATCTGACTTCACACCTAAGGGAGAGCGATCTTGTGGGAAGACTTGAAGGGGATAGGTTTTTAATAGCCCTCTCTGGCGTAGAAAAGATTGAAAGCATCCCAAAGCTATCCCGAAAGCTGTTGAATATCTTCAACCAACCAGTTATGTTTCAAGGAGTAAAGATAGCTCCCAAAGCCAAGTTAGGAATATCCGTATTTCCACTGGACGGAGAAACTCCCGAAGAACTGATCAACAAAGCCGAAATCGCTCTGTACAAATCAAAACAGGGACCGGAAAGTGTCACTATATTTTCCGAAGAGATCAAAAGAGACCTTGAAAAAAAGCTAAAAATCAAAGAAAGACTTTTAGATGCCATAGCCAAAGGAGAAATTGTAGTCTTCTATCAGGGAATATACCGGGCAAACGACCTAAAGCCCGTCGGGGCCGAAGCGTTAGCCCGCTGGATACACCCCGATCATGGAATAATACCACCCAACGAATTCATACCCATAGCCGAAGAAACCGGTCTCATTGTTGAATTAGGATATTCCGTTATGGAACAGGTCTTCCAAAACGCCATCCAACTAACCCCCAAAGGCATATACACCTCTGTAAACTTCTCTCCTAAACAGTTCTTTGACCCCAACCTGCCGGTAATTATGAAAGAGAAGCTGCAAAAATACAGCGTAGATCCCCAACTAATAGTTATTGAAATCACCGAACACACCGCCATGGACAATCCCGAAAAAGCCAAAGGCATAATATATCACCTCAAAGAATCGGGATTCAAAATTGCCATAGACGACTTTGGAAAAGGATACTCCTCCCTCAACTACCTCGTATCCTTTGAAGTGGACAAGCTCAAAATAGACAAGGATTATGTAAAGGAAATGGAAAAAGACCCAAAAGTGGAAAACATCGTAAAAGCTATAATAAACCTCGCCCACTCTATCAAAGCTCTATGCACAGCTGAAGGTGTAGAAAACAAAATACTCTTACAAAAATTGTTCCATCTTAACTGCGACGAACTACAAGGATTCTACCTCTCCCGTCCCACTACTTTCCAGACCTTCATAGAAGAGCTTCCGTAAAAATGCTGGCGGAAGGGCATGGGAATCGAACCCACCGCACCGCCCTTTCCGACGGTGCCGCCGGATTTGAAGTCCGGGGAGGGCACCAGCCCTCACGCCCTTCCAAAGGCTGTAATATAGCTCGTTAAGCAGTTTTGCAAGGGGTTGGTGTTAGCAGGTGCAGGTTGGAAAAATGAGGAAAAATGGGGAAAATCGTGCCCAATCTGTTAGCAATCTGTTAGCAGTTTGTGTTGGCACAGGGTCACGCGGATACTGGCTCTGTAGCAGTGCTGCTAACAGTCCCGTTAGCACTAATTGTACCTCCTGCTGTTGCTGTCCCTCCACCACTCACCGCCCCAGATGCACTTTCAGTTGTTACAGCAGACAGTGTTGTCCCTACTGAAGATGTGCCAGAATCAGAAATGCTTTCCTGCAGTGTTTCAATATCGCTTGGTAGATTAAGGATTTGCTCTGGATAAGGAAGAGAGGTGGGAGGTGGAGGAAGCCTTCAGAAGTATGAAGAGTAACCTGAAGATAAGGCCCATGTATCACTGGACGCCCAAAAGGATAAAGGGACACATAACCATGTGCTACATGGCTTTTTGCGTGTACAAGTGGATGGAG
>WGAU01000094.1 GCA_015494645.1 Aquificota bacterium | reverse complement strand
GGCCATGCCAGCAGCGCCCAAGTAGTATATGTTTTTGCAGAACTTGGCAAACAAATCTCTGTTTTCCTCAAATACCTCTCTGTCACCTCCAACTACCATGGTTAACTCTCCTCTACGAGCTGGAACCACACTTCCAAGCACAGGCGCATCAAGATAAAACGCATTTCTGTCCTTTAACTTTTGGTAAGCCCACTCAGCATATCTGTAGCGATTTGTGGTCATATCAATAACAGTCTTTCCTTCAATGTCACCGCTGACGAGACCGTTTTCTCCAAAAATAACCTCCCGTGAAGCATCTGAATCAAAAACTATAACCAACACCCTGTCCGTTAAACTCCACAGATCCGCCGGTGACCTTACCACATCAACACCGAGATCCTGAGCCTTTTCCAAAGTTCTGTTCCACACTACAAGATCAACACCCTCATCAATCAATCTTCTTGCTATAGCTTTTCCCAAGGCTCCCAGCCCTATGAAGCCAACCCTTTTCATTTTACACCTCCCACCTCTTGACTTTTTCTACCAAAATTATAGAAATTATAGAAAATGATCAAGGTGTCCACAAAAGGAAGGTACGGGTTAAGAGCCATGCTGGAGATAGCGAAAAACCATGGCAAGCGTGCTGTGCTATTGAAAGATATAGCCAAAAACCAAGGCATCTCAGAAAAGTACTTGAGCCACATCATCCCCCAACTCAGAAGCCACGGGTTGATAAAGGCTAACCGGGGAGCAAAAGGGGGCTACATGCTGACAAGACCGCCCAACAAGATAACCCTTCGCGAAATCGTTGAAGCCTTAGAAGGCCCCCTATGGCTGGTGGAATGTGTAGGAGCCCCTGATGTATGTCCCATGTCCAATTCATGTAAAACAAGAAACATCTGGAAAAGGTTAAGTCAAGTTCTTTTAAAAGAGCTTGAAAATATAAGTCTGGCCGATCTTTTGAAAGCGGAGGTAAAAGATGGCGAGAACTATCAGTGAAATCAACGAAAAGATCCGTAAGGGCAAGGTTGTGGTGGTGACTGCAGAGGAGATGATTGACATCGTGAAGGAACACGGAGTCAAAGGTGCCTATGAAAAGGTGGATGTGGTAACCACAGGAACCTTCGCACCCATGTGTTCCTCTGGAGTTTACATAAACCTCGGTCACTCCAAGCCCAAGATAAAACTGGGAGGTGGGAAAGCTTACATAAATGAGGTTCCCGTATTCACCGGCTTTGCAGCAGTTGACCTTATGATAGGGGCCACTTCCCTCCCCGACCACGATCCAAGGAACAGAGACTATCCCGGAAGATTCAGATATGGAGGAGGGCATGTCATAGAAGACTTAGTATCAGGCAAGGATCTCGTACTTAAGGGATATGGGTATGGCACCGATTGTTATCCGAGAAGAGAGATCAAAACGCTGATAAATATAAAGGACCTAAACGAAGCCGTCTTATTCAACATAAGAAACGCATATCAAAATTACAATTGTGCGGTTAATTTATCCAACAAGCCTATTTACACATACATGGGTCTCCTCAAACCCAATCTGGGCAATGCCAACTACTGCAGTGCTGGACAGCTATCCCCTCTACTGAACGATCCCCTGTACAGAACAATAGGCATAGGCACAAAGATATTTTTAGGAGGCGGGATTGGGTATGTGAGCTGGTGGGGAACACAGCACAATCCATGCGTTCCCAGAGGGGAAAAGGATGTACCACTTATGCCCGCCGGCACCTTAGCGGTAATAGGAGATCTGAAACATATGAACAATAAGTGGCTACGAGGTGTCTCCATGATAGGTTACGGTGTATCCTTAGCAGTGGGTATTGGCATTCCCATCCCCATACTGGATGAGGAAATGGCCTACTATACATCGGTATCAGACGAAGAAATTTACACCCAAATCGTTGATTACAGCCGTGCCTACCCTGAAGGAACTGGAGAGGTTTTAGGCAAAGTCAACTACGCCCAGCTCAGAAGCGGAGAAATAGAAATAGGCGGCAAGAAGGTCCCAACTGGAAGTATATCCAGCTACAGAGGTGCACGTAAGATAGCGAACATTTTGAAAGAGTGGATCTCCACAGGAAAGTTTTTGCTTACGGAACCTGTGGCACCCATTCCCGGTCCAGAATCTGGATATACCTTTAAAGGACTTAATATAAGGCTTCTTGAAGAATCGGAGGTGTAAATTATGAAAGAAAAGGTTGTAACCAAGAGAATTGTACTCTCCTTTCCCCCCTACGTTGTAGATAAACCGGTGATTTACAGGCTGGCCAGGGACTACAATCTGGAGTTCAATATCATAAAAGCAAGGGT
>WGAU01000093.1 GCA_015494645.1 Aquificota bacterium | reverse complement strand
TTCCCTTGCCTGATGGCATCAAAGATAAGACCCTTGACCTTCTTTACGCCATAGACCCCTCTAAGGATGTGGATGGCTTTCACCCTTACAATGTGGGACTTGTGTCCATAGGAGATGAGAGGGGGATAAAGCCCTGCACACCCAAGGGCGTGATGTATATGCTGGATAGGTACAGTATAGAGGTTGAGGGGAAGAATGTGGTCATGGTAGGGGCAAGCAATATAGTGGGAAAGCCCATGGCTGTTATGCTGGTCAACCGTATGGCTACTGTTTCAATATGCCATATAAAAACTAAATGTGTGGCTGATTTTACCAGAGAAGCGGATATTGTGATTTCTGCTACAGGGGTGCCACATCTCATAAAGAGGGACATGGTGCGGGAGGGCTGTGTGCTTATAGATGTGGGTATAACCCGTCTGAACGGCAGGATAGTTGGGGATGTGGACTTTGAGTCTATGATTGGTTATGCCGCTGCAGTTACTCCGGTTCCCGGTGGGGTGGGACCCATGACTGTAGCCATGCTCATGGAAAATACCTTGGAGTGTTATGTTAGAAGAGAAAACCTACACAGTTAGCGAGGTAACCGATCTTATAAAGGATCTTATTGAAGACGCCTTCAACTGGGTTTCCATCAGGGGAGAGATTTCCAGTCTGGATCGTTCCCAGAGGGGGCATTACTACTTCACCCTGAAGGACGAGAAGGCCCAGATAAGGGCAGTCTTGTACAAAGGCAGGGCAAGGTGGTTTGTAAGTGTACTGGCCACTGGTAACGAGGTGATATGCTCTGGTCCCATAGAGGTTTACAGGCAGAGGGGAGAGTACAGGATCGTGGTGGAGTACATGGAGAGGGTGGGGGTGGGTGCCCTCTATAGGGAGTTTGAAAGACTTAAGAAACTCCTTGAGAAAGAAGGGCTTTTTGATGAGAAGTATAAACGTCCTATTCCGTTACTTCCCAAAAGAATTGGGATCGTTACCTCGCCTGAGGGAGCGGCCATAAGGGACATCATAAAGATCATAAGGGAGAGCGGCTACAACTTCCATATCATTATTTATCCTTCCCATGTACAGGGCAAAGGAGCAGCCAAGGAGCTTGTGGAGGGAATACGCTTCTTTAACCAAAATCCTCTGGTAGATCTCATAATAGTTGCCAGGGGAGGTGGATCAATAGAAGATCTTTGGGCTTTCAACGAGGAGGCATTGGCAAGGGAGATATTCAACTCTTCCATCCCTGTTATATCTGCAGTGGGACACGAGAGAGACTGGACCATTTCTGATTTTGTGGCGGATAAGAGGTGTGCCACTCCTTCTCACGCGGCGGGCTTTCTGGTGGAAAACGAGAGGAAGTTGAGGAAGAGAGTGGAGGATGCAAAGGGAGTTTTTATGAAATTTATCCTCAACAAGCTGAGCCACAGCAAGAAGGATCTGACCATATTGAAGAAAAGACTTGAGCTGAGGGATCCGAGGAGGGTTGTTAGGGAGGGGCTGCAAAGACTGGACGAGCTTGCTTACAGGATGCATGTGGCTGTTTCCAACTTGATTGAGGGGTATAGGAAAAGAGTGGGAATGTTACATAGGGTGCTTTCGGCGAAGAACCCGGTCTTTGAGCTTCAGGTGAAAAGGCAGAGGTTGATCTCTTTGAAAGACAGACTTGTTGCTTTAGGCAGGGGAGATCTGGAAGAGAGGAGAAAGCGTCTTGATTTTTTAGGGTCCAAGCTTGATACCCTTTCTCCCAGATCGGTTCTTTCAAGGGGTTATGCCATATGCTATCACCAGGGAAGGGTTTTAAAAGATGCCAACTTGGTGGATGTGAACGATCTTATCTTTGTTGAGCTTGCATCGGGGGCATTAGAGTGTCGCATAAAGCGAAAAATGCCGCTGTACAGGAGCTGTTGAGAAAGATTGAGGAGCGCTTTGGGATAGATCCTTCGGTTTTTAAAGGGTACGCCATTTATGAGAGGAAAAAGGGGGAATTCTGGATGGCTTCACCTGAGACTTTGGATGTGGATTTTCCTTTTGCTTCACGGGCGGGTTTCCGCTTTGCTCAGGTCTTTTCCAAAGGTGGATTTAGGCTTTCAACTTGTGCCATCCAACTTTTTGGTCGGTATGCCACTAAAAATGTGGTGGAGCTGACGGAGAGTGAAAGGGAAGAGTTCATAAGGGGCAGGGATCTTTCCAACAGATGGGGAGTGGAAAAGGGACAGGTGATTGTGAGGTATAAGAGGATCCCCTTGGGATCAGCCGTTTTCACCGAGGGCCGCCTCAAAAATCAAGTGCCCACCGCCAGGAGGGTGAAGGCTGGCTGAGCTTTACATATTGGGCAGTGTTGGTAATCGGGTGGATATTCCTGAGGATGTGGATGTAATTGCCGCTTTCCCTTCGGTGGCTGAACGCCTGAGATCCAAGGGCTTTAATGTGGTGGATCTATCCCTTCCTCTTGAAAGAGTAGAGGGGGTGTTAAAAGAACTTTTGGAAAAACACACGGTTGCTGTGGTGCTCTCCGGTGATCCCCTGTTTTTTGGCTACGGAGAAAAGTTGAAAAAGGCTTTTCCTCATGCGGTGGTGGTACCGCAGGTTAGCTACATGCAGCTTGCTTTTGCTAAGATGGGAAGAAGCTGGCAGAACGCTTCCTTCTGTAGCCTCCATGCAAGGCCTATGGAGAGCATCTTAAAGCCTCTTTCGGATGCGGGAGATTACCTTTTTGTTTTCACGGATAAATCAAATACTCCTCGGGCTATAGCTTCTTTTCTTTTAGAGGCAGAGGTGGAGGTTGAAGCTTTTTGGATCTTTGAGAGATTGGGACTTTCCGGTGAAAAAGTTAGTAGATTAAGCCTTGAGGATGCATCTAAGATTGACTTTGGCTATCCCAACTGTGTGGTTGTAGAGAAGAGGAGGCATGAGGTCACAGATGTTTTTAATGATGAAAGGTATCTTAGCAGAAGGGGGCTTTTGACCAAGTCTTTTGTGAGAGGCTTTTTAAGGACTTTCTTTCCTGGTGGAGGGATTTTCTGGGATCTTGGTGCAGGATGCGGTGCTGTGTCCATTACCTTTTCTTTGAATTACGAGCTTGTTTTTGCTGTGGAAAAGGATAAGGGGGCCCTTTCCCTGATTAAGGATAACAGGAGGAAGTTTGGTAGATGGAACGTAAAGATCGTGGCTGAAAGGGCAGAGGATGTGGTTTCTGAGCTTCCCCCTCCTAATGGAGTGTTTATCGGAGTTGGGAGAAAAGGCTTTAAAGATCTGTTTGAGGTCAGCCTTAAGAGGTTGAAGCCTTTTGGTGTGGTGGCAGCTACCTTCGTTACCAAACAGGGAATTAAGGAAGCCCTTGAGGTTTCGGAAAAGTTCGGCGCTAAACTTTTCCGGCTGAGCTTTGCTGATTACTCCGAGGGACTTCCGGAGGTGAAAAGGCCTGTATGGGTGCTGGTGTGCCAAAAGTCTATATAGTGGGTGCGGGACCTGGAGACCCTGAATTGATCACTGTTAAGGGAGCCAAGCTGTTGTCCGATGCAGATGTGGTGGTTTACGCAGGCTCCTTGGTTAACCCTGAACTTTTGAAGCTGTGCAAAAAGGCATGTCTGAAAATAAACAGCCACGGCATGAAGCTTCAAGAGATGGCGGATCTTATGGCTGAAAGAGCTAAATCGGGAGAGCTCGTGGTGAGGCTTTCCTCTGGAGATCCATCTGTATACGGATCCCTTAAAGAGCTTAAAGAGGAGCTTGAGGTTAGAGGAGTGCAGATAGAGGTGGTACCGGGGGTTTCTTCCCTTTTTGCTGGAGCAGCTTCCTTAAAGGAGGAGCTTACTGTTCCTGAAGGACCTCAAAGCGTTGTTATAACCAGACTTTCGGGGAAAACCCCGGTTCGCCCTCAGGAGTCTTTGGAGAGGTTCGCTGCTACGGGAGCTACCGTAGCCCTCTTTCTCAGCGCCCACAGGTTGATGGAGATAAGGGAAAGACTTTTGAGGGCTGGAGTGCCTCCTAATGTTCCTGTGTGCGTGGTCTACAAGGCAAGCTGGAAAGAGGAAAAGATCCTTGAAACAACAGTAGGAGATCTTGGAGATATACAGGATATTAAGGGGAGCAGCATAGTTTATGTACTTCCGGGAAGGTATCTTGAAGGAAGAAGATCTTACCTGTATGGGGGTGAACCTGAGGAAGGTGAAGATCTGCTTGAAGATACATTCAACTTGATACCCGTTTCCAGTACCCCTGTACTATCTTTGATTCAGAGCAGATGCCCCAACGCTAAAGTTTCTGACAGTGGTGGGGTCAGAAAGAGCTTTGATGAGGCGTGGGAAGAAGGCTATCCTTTGGTAGTTTTGGGTCCGGTGGGTGTGGCTGCGAGGCTGGCCGCGAGGCATTTGAAGGACAAGTTTTCCGATCCACCAGTTCTCTGCGTGGATGTGGCGGGGAGCTTTGTGGTTGTTCTTACCGGCGGGCATCACGGAGGGAACAGACTGGCCAAGAGGCTTGCTTCTGTTTTGGGTGCGGTACCTGTGATAACCACAGGCACAGAGGTTCTGGGAGTTCCCTCTTTAGAAGAGCTTATGGAGGAGAGGGGTTTGAGGCTTCTTATGGGCAATACCAAGCTGTTCAACAGCCTATCTTTGAAAAGGGAGCCTATATACAGTTTGGGCCTTGGCTGGAGGAGAAATGCTTCCTGTGCGTCTATTGAAAAAGCGGTAAGGAGGGCTTTTGCCATGGTGCCTGAAGGAAGTCTTGCGGTGGTGGCGGTTCCCCAGTTCAAGGGAGAGAAGGCTGAAGAGTGTCTATATTTCCTTGATAAAGACGTAGCTGTGGTGGCGGTACCGGAGGATGTGTTGAAGGCTTTTCCCGGTCCTTCCCTTTCAAGAGCGAAGGACAAGCTCGGTGTACCCGGGGCAGCGGAGCCTTGTGCTTTGGCTGTGCTTCCAGAAGGCAGACTGGTTGTGGAGAAGCATATTATAGGGGATGTAACCTTCGCCTTGGCGTGCTGGCGAATGGAGGATTGATGGGAAAGGGGAGGCTGTTTGTTGTAGGCATAGGTCCGGGGGTCAAGGAACATTTAACTTATAGGGCTTTAGAGGCCCTTAAGGCTTCCCGCTATGTTGTGGGTTACAGAAGGTACGTGGAGTCTATAGGCTTTTTGATAGATGCTGAGATCCTTTCCTACGGCATGGGTGAAGAAAGGGAAAGATGTGAGTGCGCCGTTGATCTTGCCTCTCGTGGCTATACCGTTTCTCTTGTGTCCAGTGGCGATCCAGGGATTTTCGGCATGGCTTCAATAGCCATTGAACTTGCACCAGAAGATCTGGACGTGGAGATAATTCCGGGACTTCCCGCCTTGAGCTTTGCTGCGTCAAAGGTAGGTGTGCCTCTTGGAGGGGATTTTGCCCTCGTTTCTCTGTCTGATCTGCTTCTTCCTTGGGAAAAGATTGTACTTTTTTTGGATCGGGTGGCTTCTTCAGATGTGAGTATAGCAATTGTAAATCCGGGAAGTTCCAAGAGACCCTTTCATTTATCCAAAGCAGCCAATACCATTCTGAGGTACAGACCTGCCGATACCCCTGTGGCGGTGGTGGAAAACGCTTGCTTGCCTCAAGAAAAGGTGCAGATTCTAAAGCTGGGGG
>WGAU01000092.1 GCA_015494645.1 Aquificota bacterium | reverse complement strand
AGCAAAGGCAAAAAGAAGAAAAAAGCCTCCCAGCAAAAGAAGACCAAAGTCAAGATTGAAACGAAGATCGTTAAAAAGCCCTTGCCACCCCTTCCCAAAAGGAAAATCCCCCTCATAGATCCAAGGCTCATCAGCAAGGAAAGCAAAAAAATCGTGCCCCAGATGGGAGAAGGTGAATCAGTAGAAATCTCTTTAGACACTACCGAATCCAAGTACATATCCTACTTCAAACACATAAGGGACAAGATTTACTTAGTGTGGAGATACCCAAGGGAAGCGGCAATGGCAGGGATATCTGGGGTGGTGCGGATACTCTTCGTCATCGGAAGAGATGGCTACCTAAAAGAGGTAAGAATTCTGGAATCCTCCGGCTACACCGTTCTGGACAAAGCAGCGGTAAACGCCATTTACGCTGCAGCTCCCTTCGGTCCTTTTCCCAAAGACTGGACAGAAAAGGAACTACGCATAAGGGCAAGATTCATATACACCCTGTACCGCAGAAGTCCCTTTTAAAGCAGATCTCCCACCCTCTCCTTAATCTTCTTTCCTATATCATACCCCATTGCAGCGGAAAGTCTCCTGCCCGCTTCCAAAAGCACATGCACCAGCTCAGACTCTATACGCTCCATGCTGAAACGTGTGACAGGTCCGGAGATGGAGATACCCGCCACTACTTTAGTTCTGTAGTCAAAAACAGGAACCGCCACACAGTTTACCCCAGGCTCTGTCTCCTCCATGTCTACGGAATACCCCCTCTCCCTTATCCTCTGAAGCTCTTCCTTAAGCTGGCTCTTGGTCCTTATGGTATTTTCCGTGTATGCAGGAAGCTCCTCATCAGGGTATATCTCATCCACCACCTCATCTCCTATAAAAGCAAGTATCGCCTTACCCAAGGCGGTTGAGTGAGGCCTGAACCTGGAGCCTACCCTTGATATAGCCCTTACAGGCTTGGTTGTCTCCTCAGACATTAGATAAACCACGTACTCTCCCCTCAAATCCCCAAGATAAGCGGTTTCGTTGCACTCCCCCACCACAAACTCCAGAACAGGTTTTGCCTTCTTAAAGATCTGCAATCTTGTGGTATAGACCTGACCAAGCTCAAAGATCTTTAAGCCAAGCTTGTATCCTCCTGTAACTCTGCTTCTTTCCACAAACCCTCTGTATTCCAAAGTTGTCAACAATCTCTGAACCTGCGTTTTATTTAATCCAAGCCTTTTAACCAACTCATTTATACCTATTTCCTCTTCATCAAGGGAAAAACACTCAAGGATATCACACGCATTTGAAACTGACTGAATTAAATATTCAGATTTTTCCCTCTTTCTGACCATCCCTTCACCCCTTAAAGCTTCTGATTGCCACAAGGATAAAACAAAGTTTACATATTGTCAAGAAACTCCCTGAGAATCCTGTAACAGTCCAAGACCTCTTTTACATTAACCCCCTCATCGGGGGTATGGCACATCCACAACTGGCCCGGGCCAAAAACCACAGCGGGTATTCCTTTCCTAACAAAGTGCTCCGCATCGGTCCAGCTCTTCATGCCCCCAATAACAGGTTCTTTCCCAAGAGCCCTCCAGTAGGATTCCTTCAAACGCCTCAAAATCTCCTCATCTTCGGAAAGGCAGAAACCCGGAGATACATCAACGAACCTGTAAGAGGCTCCCTGCCTTTTAAGATAATCCACCAGCTCATCCACCGCTCTTTGAACATCCTCATCGGGGCACAGCCTGAAATCCACCATAAAACTGCATCTATGAGGGATTCTCAGCTCAAAATCCCCGCTACTTATGGACATCACGCTGTAAGTGCTTTTTCCGATACCGGGATAGTCCTTACCCACGAAGGAAAGCTGCGAAAAGCCACTTATGATCTCTATGGCTCTATGAATACTGTTTTGTCCCTCTTCCACACAAGAACCATGGGCAGCCCTCCCCTCAACCTCCACCACAAGCTCCAACGAACCCGCTTCAAAAGCACATATTCTAAGCTCGGTAGGCTCAAGAACCACAGCACCTTTTGCAGTAATATTTCCAACAAGAGCCATGGAACCAAGACCGGTCTTTTCCTCATCCACAAGAAAAGCAAAAAGAACCTTTTTATCCTTTAGGGAATCGGCAAATTCCACAGCAAGGGCACACATCACAGCTACTGCTGCTTTGTCATCCGCTGCGCCAAGTCCTCTAACCCAGTCTCCATCAACCACAGGCTTAGGCGGACACCCGTCCATAGGAGGCACAGTATCCACATGGGCAGCTATGACATAATTCGGCTCCTCACACTCTCCCACCAAAATGTTGTACCAGCCTGTTTCCACCCTCTGCCTCTCAAAATCTACACCCTTAGAAGCAAACTCCTCTTCAAGATAGAATAGAATTTCTCCTTCCTGTCCCGTTACACTGGGGATAGAAACCAAGTTTAGGAGTTGATTTACAATGTACCTTTCCATACTTTACCCCCTTGAAGGGGAGATGTTACAATAAGCAAAAAAAGGAGGCAAGCATGAAGAAAAGGCTGGGAGCACACGAGTCTTACATATACCCTACCCCTTGTGTTCTGGTAACCTGCGGAAGGGACAACCCAAACATAATAACCATAGCGTGGTGTGGCGTGGTATGCTCCAAACCACCCCAGATAGGCATATCGGTAAGACCACAGAGACACTCCTACAAAATCATCATGGAAGAAGGAGCTTTCGGAGTAAACATACCCAAGGCAAGCATGGCAAGGGAAGTGGACATCTGCGGAACAGTGAGCGGCAGAAACCAAGACAAATTCAAGCTTTGCAACTTTTCCGTATTTAAAGGAGAAGAGACAGGCGTCCCCCTTATAAAGGAATGTCCCATCAATATTGAATGCAAAGTTAAACACAGCATTGAACTGGGGGTACATACCCTTTTCATCGGTGAAGTTGAAGAGGTTTACATAGACGAAAAACTTTCCGAAAGCGTGGAGGCCTTAGATCCTTTAGCCTACATTCCAGTAACCGGCGAATACGTCAACATCAAAGAAGTTATTGGATCCTACGGCTTTTCAAAAAGGAGATAGCCCATGAAGATATATATAGAAACCCAACTCTTAATATCCGCTGCCAAATACGATGAATGTTCTCTGCCCAAAGAGGCCTTTACCTCAGACCTTGCCATAGCGGAGATCCACAACATAGATGAGCCCGAGAGGACATGGGTGGCACAGCTTTTAGAGAACAATTACATACCCTGCCTCAAGGTAAACAAAGAGGAGTTTGAATTCGCAAGAAAGTATGTGTACAATCACATCATCAACCCAAAAGACTTCTGCTTGGGAGTCCATTACGCAATCGCTGCAAAAGTACAGGCAAAGCTTTTCAGCAACGACGAAAGATTCTCTCTTTTAAAAGAAGAATTTAACAGGATAAACCAACACTTTGGATGGCCCATTACAAAGGTAGAAGTAGCAAAGTGCTCCACAACAGAAACCAACCTCCAAAAGGTTAGAGAAATGATAAACCGCCTTTTTGAAACTCAAGGCAGCGTAAGGACCGTAGCCGCCGTAAAAGAATCCGTAGAATTCTTTACAAGGGAAAAAAAGCTTAACCTCAAAAGAGTAGAAAAGATATGAACCACCGTATCCAAGAAGCACTAAAAACACTGGGCATATCACCACCAGTCAGCATAAAAGAGCTTAAAGAAACATACCGCAGATTGGCAAAGGAAGAACCCCACAGAATATCGGAACTATCCCAAAGCTATAGGTTTCTCATAAATATCATGGAAAGCTACCCCTTTAGTTTCTCACAACAGGAGTTGAACAAACTATTTCCAGAAGAGAGAATAAGAAGCAGATTTGAACACATACTCTGGAACAAAAAGTGAAGGCAGCTCTCGTCTTAGGCGGAGGAGGGGCAAGGGGCATTGCCCATATAGGGGTACTTAAGTTCCTTGAAGAACAAGGTTTCGTTCCAGATATAATCTGCGGCACTTCTATAGGAGCAATCATCGGAGGTAAGTACGCTCTGGTACCATCATGGAAGGTTGTATGGGAAGACCTCAACAAAGCCTTAGAAAGTGAAGCCTTTGAAAGGGCAAGCTCAGAATTCATGGACGAAACCGACAAGAAAAACCCCTTCCAAGAGTTTTTAAACATCATAAGCAAAGGCATAGCTTACTCAAAGGCATTAACCACCACATCTCTGGTTTCGGAAAAAGCCTTTACTGACGCCTTAAGAGAATTCTTTCCCCAGAACTCGCTCATAGAGGAAACCCGTATCCCCTTTGCCGCTGTGGCAACGGATTTGCTATCAGGCAAAGAAGTAGTGATAACCAGGGGGCCTATCCTCAAGGCTGTAGCGGCAAGCTCAGCCATACCGGGGATATTTCCCCCTGTAAAGTGGAAAGGTATGCTTCTGAGTGACGGTGGATGGGTCGACGTTCTCCCAGCCATGGCAGCATACATGTTGGGAGCAGATGTAATTATAGGGGTATGGGTGGGAAGAAATATATCCGTCCACGACGAACTGAACAACGCCTTTGACGTAGTTTACAGGGCAGACGATATAGCCAGACATTACCTAAACTGGTTGAGAAAGGAAGAGTGCCATGTGACTGTAGAACCTAAGGTTGGGAACTACCTGTGGAACCAATTCTCAGCAAAGGACGAATTGTTTGAGCTCGGATACCAAGCAGCAAAAGAAAGCTGGCGGGATATACAAAAGCTACTCAACAAGCCAAAACTGCTACGTCTGTTTAAAGACAATACTAAAGAAAACCTTAAAAAAAGACTTGAAATTTTCCAGCCCGTAATGGTTAACTTTCCACCAGAAAAAATGGCAGTAAGAAGCATATAAGGGGAGGGCTCAAAGTGAAGCGTTATGTACTATTTACCATAGGTGAAGACAAACCAGGGATTGTTGCCGCCATAAGCGGAGTACTCTACCAATTCAACTGCAATATAGAAGACTCTTCCATGACCATACTAAAGAACCAGTTCGCCATAATATTGATCGTAGCCATACCCGATAACGTGGATGTGGAGAACATAAAGACAAAACTAACCATGGTTTGTGAAAGACTCGGACTTTACTATATGCTCCGAGAGATCAACGGAGAACCTGCAGAAAAGAGGTACCACACCCACTGTCTCATCAAGATCTTTGGAGAAGACAAAACAGGTATCGTTCACAAAGTATCCAGTTTCTTAGCTTCCCTCAATGTAAACATTTCCGACATGAGAACCAAAATAACAGGAGGAGACACCAAGCTTTACGCAATGCTCATTGAGGCAGAGATTCCCGAAAATGTATCCGTTGAAGAGATAGAAAAAGGCTTACAAAAAGTTGCCCAAGAACTTGATGTGGACATAACCGTGGATGAAATACCAACCGTTCACATGTGAGGTGAACCTTGTCTGTGAGAAAGGTCATAACCTACCCAAATCCCCTGCTCAGGACCAAATGTCAAGAAGTGCGAGATGTAGACTCAAAAATAACAAGGATCATTAAAGATCTCTTAGACACCATGAATCATTACAACCACTCCATAGGAATAGCTGCTCCACAGATAGGAGAACCTGTTAGAATAATCTGTGTGGACGTATCCAAAAACCCAAGATACAAAAAGAAAAACCATGGACTTATAGTTCTGATAAACCCCGTCATAGTTGAAGCAGAAGGGGAAAAGACTACCAGAGAAGGATGCATGAGCGTCCCCGACTTTGTGGGATACGTAACCCGCAACAGAACGGTGATGGTAAAGGGCATCACCCCAGACGAAAGAGAAGTGGAAATTGAAGCGAAACACTTAGAAGCAGTAGCTCTTCAACACGAAATAGATCACCTCAACGGAATCCTTTTCATAGACCGCATCACCTCCCCCTCCATGCTAATGAAACGAAGCGAGATTATCCGAAGGTAAGACAATCACTTGACTGCAACCTCTATTCCTGACTAAGTAATACTCAAAACCACAAAGAGGAGGGGAAAGGCACCATGAAAAAGTTTTTATTCTGCTCCTGCTGGGGCATTATATTTCTAATAAACTTTTATCT
>WGAU01000091.1 GCA_015494645.1 Aquificota bacterium | reverse complement strand
CTCAAAACCACAAAGAGGAGGGGAAAGGCACCATGAAAAAGTTTTTATTCTGCTCCTGCTGGGGCATTATATTTCTAATAAACTTTTATCTATCTAACTGTTACGCATATTACGCACAAGAAGTAAATGATAATTGGGAAACTGCCATATTTGTAAAATCTGGAGATATAATAACTGGCCAGTTTGAAACTGATGGAGACAAAGACGTATTTAAATTTATAGTAATACAAGCGCCTGGGACCCTATCAATAGATTTTAAACCACAAAAAGCAGCTAAGATAGGAGCAAACATAAGAATCAAGATTTTTGATTCAGAGCTCAATTTAGTTAAAACGTTTCCACAGATCTTCAATATACCCAAAGATGAAGAACCAGAATCTAAAATAATGAAATACAATTTTCTCAACAAAGGTCTATACTATTTACAGATAGAATCCACCGTTATAGCAAGCGCCTGGGACACAGATTCACATTATGTATTAAAAATATCCGGAGAAAACGGACTACTATTAGCTACTGAAGAATGCCATCAACTAAACCTTACTGGATGTGTAAACGAGATAGATTGTGAAGCTGCAGGAGGTTACTGGTATTTAGATAAATGTCATGAAAAACCTTGCTCAAAAGAGGCATTTTTCCTGTGTCCAGATAAAGAAAACTGTGCTACAGTAGGAGGGTATTGGAGCGAGCGTTTAAATGCCTGCTTCCAAGAAGATGTAGTGTGGAATAGAAATAGAAACAAGCTGTGAAATTGAAGAACACGAATGTAACTGTCAAGACAAATACGAAAGAGGATATGAAGAAGGGCGTTTATACTGTAAAGAACATCCTGAAGAATGTGGATTAGAAATATGTAAAGTTAACGAAAATGGCACGGAGAGCAATACAACACCTGCAGAAACAATGGAAGTAATAAACGAAAAATGCATAGCTGTTTATGATCTCTTCTCTAACACCGTGCACATACCTTGCTTCCAAGGAGCTGACGGGATCTATTGGGTTGATTTAGAACTTATCCGCACTAATCCCACAATAGACCTGAGGGTAAAAAATGTAGGTAAAGCATCCGAAGAAGAATAAAGATAACTTTTTAAAACTTCAACCACATAAAAGTGCCAGCACTAAACCTAAAGAGGGAGCGAAGTCCCAGAGGCCAATTATAGCCAATTGGTTGACGTATACTTTCAACCAACCGTTTTCTTTAAGTTTTACACTTATATTACTAAAAGGCACTGGCAGGCATTTGTAAAAGGCCTCTTTAGCACAGAAGATTACTGTACTTTTTAACGGATACTCTTCTAAAGTACCGCACACTTTGAGAGCGACTTTTTCGCTCATTCTTTCCACAGACTCTATGTCCAAACCCACATATTTATATGTTTTACCACAAGCAACGACGCATCCGCAAAAACCAGAGCTATGAGATACGGAGCCCACAATTCCTTTGGGAAAAATGGGTCTTCCATCTTCACCCACACCAATTGGAATAGATCCTAAACCAAGCCTCTCAAGCGCTTTACGACAGGATACCCTTCCCGCTAAGAACTCTTTTCTTCTTTTTTCAGATCTAAACCTTTTGAGGTAAAGCTTCTCTTGAGGAAAAATATAACCTGTAAGCTTGTCAATCCGATCTATACTCAGAATAAGGGATGGTAAATATCTCAACTTTTCTTCCAAACCATTCTTCCAAATTCCTTTGGGCAAGCTGCTCAACAACTCGCCATGCCTCTTTAACCCCTTCAATACCCCATGCCTCCCTCACCGTGTTGCAGTATGCGACCTCCCCAATACCCAAGACCTCTGCCAGCCATTTTAAGGGTAAAAGCCCATACTTAGCGTGGGTATTTTTAAACCCATAGGCAACCTTCGCCAGCTTGGCAGGTTGGGCGAAAAAGAATGACTTCAAAAATCCCATCTTGCCCGCATGCTTAAAAGCAAAGTACACATAATCCCCTACAGCAATGAAAATCTCATCGGACAAGAAAGACAATTTTTCTCTGGCATAATCCAAGCTCTCCCTTCCCGGCGCAAAAACAACAACACCAACACCTTGAGCTTTGGCCACAGACAGCTCAACCAAGATAGAATCCATAAAAGATTTTGCCGAATAAGGCACAACGGTGCCTCTGGTTCCCAGTATAGAAATTCCCCCTACTATGCCGAGCTTACTATTAACCGTAGATGTTGCTATTCTCTCACCATCTTCAACTGAAATCACAACCCTAACTCCAGTATCCACCCCAAGTTCCCTTAAGACCTCACCCACATTCTTTAGAATGTAGTACCTTGGGACGGGATTTATTGCCTTTTCTCCAACTCTCAGTTTCAGCCCCTTTTTGGTAATAACTCCAACTCCCTTACCTCCTTCCAACACAACTCCAACGGGACACAGAGAAGCCTTGGCCTTTATGATAGCACCGTGGGTAACATCTTCTGCCTCTGGACTCTCCTTCACCACCTCTGCCACAACCCCATTTTTATTCCAGCGTACATCCCTAACAGGCAGGCACACCATATCCCCAGCCGGTATGAGCACATTAACTGCCTCAACCTTTTTCCCCGTAAACAAAGCGTAAACCGCAGCTTTGGCTGAAACGGAAGCCCATACCCCAGTGGTGTAATAGGTTCTCTTCAAGGTTCAAAGGGTTCTAAGGGCCTTTTCCAAAGCTCTCTTTGCTTTAGCAGAAAGCTTGGGATCTCTGCCACATGTAGATACGGAGGCAAGAAAATCTCCAGTCCTAACCACAGCAGGAAAAATAAAATCCCCTATAGAATGATCAGAAGCACACTCCACAAGAATCCCATGGCTTTTCAGAGCATCAACAATGGATTGCTCCATCCCCTTTGGAACGGCCACAAAGGCTATAAAAAAACCTGCTGCATCGGCAGGCTCAAACTCTTTCTCCAACCACAGAATTTTTCCCTCATTTGCCCATTTAGCTATATTTGAGGTTACCTGCGGACTAATAACTACCTTCTCGCACTTTATCTCCAACATCTGCCCAACTCTTCTCTCGTTAACCTTTCCTCCACCCACAAACAAAACTTTCTTCCCCAATAGGTTTAGATGGATAGGCAGATAGCTCATTTTTTGGCTATGATCATGGACATATAATCCAACTTACGGGGTACCCCCTCTCCCTTCATCTCTCTGTCCGTCTGGCACCTTGATGCGTAATAAATCTTAGAAAAACCGGCTCCCTTTAAACTATCAATCAACTTCTCTAACCTATCATTATCTTTTGGTATCTTCATAACAACCACCGAATCAACTCCATCCAAGGGTCCTATATTGTGAGCACCAGAAAACACAAGTAGGGTTTCACCCCCCAACACTAACGGAATCCCCAAAGATGCACAACAGGCAGAAACAGAGATCACTCCTGGAACAAACTCTACGTCAATGTTCTTTTCAATCAAAGGATGGATGTAAAAGTAGGTGCAGTAAAGGGAAGGGTCTCCTACGGTAACAAAAACAGCCCTTTCAAAGGAATGTGCCTCCACAATTTTAGCTGCCCTTTCCCATGCATCCTGAAGCACCTTGTCATCCTTAACCATTGGAAAGACCAGCTCAACCCTAAGTGCATCAGCAGGCAAAAAAGGAAGAACAGTATCCAACGCTATGCTTCCCTCCCCTTCAGCCCTAACCGGATAGAAAACCACTTGAGCCTCTCTAAGCCGATGTACCGCTCTCAAGGTGAGCAGATCAGATGCTCCAGGTCCAACACCTATCACACAAAGCCTTCTCATTCCCCTTCAAATATTCTCTTCACAGCTTTGAGAGCACACAGGCTTCCACACATAGTGCACGTATCTGGAGCCTCAGGGGGTCTGGAATTCCTTATTTCCTGAAAGACATCCTTGTATAAGGCCAGCTCCAACTGCTTAGCCCAGTCCAAGTTCTTCCTGGCAACAGCCATTTCAAGATCCCTGTCCTTTTTGCCCAGTTTAACCATGTCTCCCATATAGGCAGCGATTTTGGCACACCTCACACCTATTCTCACATCCTCAGGAAAGGGAAGGGCTATATGTTCCGCAGGGGTAAGATAACATATAAGATCTGCTCCATACTGCGCTGCAAGAGCAGCTCCTGCTACCGCCGCTATGTGATCGTAACCGGGGAAAACATCGGTCGGGACAGGACCCAGAACGTAGTAAGGAGCCTCTCCACTGAGTTTTTTGGCCATTTTAACATTCATCTCTATCTCGTCAATGAGAATATGCCCTGGTCCTTCTACCATGGTTTGAACACCCATATTCCTCGCTTCATCTGCCAGCTCACAATTTATTATAAGCTCCTGCATCTGGGCCCGATCGTTGGAGTCGTGAACGGCACCGGATCGCATACCATTTCCCAAGCTCAACACCACATCCCTTTTCTTCAGTATGGATACTACTCTATCAAACTCTTCGTAATATGGATTCTCCTCCCCGTTATACTCCATCCAGGCTACTAAAAAGGCTCCTCCTCTGGAGACAAGCCCACCATAACGGTATCCCTGCCTCTTCAGGCGTTCCACAGTGAAGCGATTAATACCGCAATGAACCGCCATAAAATCAACGCCATCCTCCACCTGCTTTTCCAATACCTCAAAAAAGAGCTCCCTTGGTGCCTTAACAATGGCTCCGTACTTTCTTATGGCTTCTGCAGCCACCTGATAGAGTGGAACTGTACCCACTGGCAATGAAACGGCTTTCAATATACGCCTCCTAATCTCGTCCAGATCACCACCTGTGGATAACTCCATAAGGGTATCCGCACCCTCCCGCTGAGCAACAAGGGCTTTTTCCTCTTCCATATCAAAATCCACTATATCGGTAGAAGTGCCTATACTTGCATTTACCTTGGTAGAAAGACCCTTACCTATTCCAAGAACAGGTGGGTTCCTAAGGGTATTTCCCATAATTACAATCTTCCCTTCCGCCACCATCCGGCGAACATATTCCTCAGACACCCCTTCCTTAGAAGCAACTTCCTTCATCCTATCGGTGATAACGCCTTTTCTTGCGGCCTCAAGCTGAGTCATCGGATATCCTCCTAACCTTAAGGGTAAGCCCCCTCACCTCCACTACTTCCACTTCTTCCCCTTCCTCTATCTCCTCGTCGGAAACAGCCCTCCAACGCTCTCCATGAACAAACACCCAACCTTCTGAGCCAGGAACAATACGGCTCTTGGCCCTTCCCCTTTCCCCAACAAGACCTTCCCTACCAGAAACGGGCCTTTTACGAAGGGCCAAGACTCCAGCCACAACCACAAAGAAGAAAAAAATCGCCGTTAAAATGGTCAAGCCAACTATGATACTCATAGACGGCTTCATGGCTCTCGGTACCTTATCAAATAGCATTAAAGAGCCTAAAAAGAAAGAAACCGCTCCACCTACTCCCAAAAGGCCATGGGAAGTTATCTTCACCTCCAAAAGGAAAAGAAGAAAAGAAAATAGTATCAAGGCAACACCAGCATAGTTTAAAGGCAAAACGTGCAGGGAATAAAACCCCAGCACCAAAAGAACAAAGCCCACAACCCCGGGAAATATCAGCCCAGGATTGGATAGTTCAAACAGCAAACCGTAAAATCCCAGAACGAGCATTATATAAGCTACGCTTGGATGAGAAATAGCGTGAAGAAATTTCTCCTTGAAAGACATGGGAAAGTGTACGAGTTCATCATTGCGATGGAAGGTG
Source organism: Aquificota bacterium (assembly GCA_015494645.1). Lineage (GTDB taxonomy): Bacteria > Thermosulfidibacterota > Thermosulfidibacteria > Thermosulfidibacterales > Thermosulfidibacteraceae > Thermosulfidibacter. The sequence continues at coordinate 6,798 of WGAU01000091.1, read as the reverse complement.
TAAGCCTTTCCTGAAACTCTTACTTTCTTTTCAGAAAGTTTGAGCAAAAGTTCAGAATGATCTTTAGCAATGAAGTTTATAAGTCTCCTCTTCAACATCTGTCTTGCAGTCAGGGTTTTGCTCTCTAAAACCATCTTGTCCAAGAACCTATGGTAGCGACCTCTTTCAGAAGCTATGCTCCTTAAAAAAGCCACTGCGTCGTTGGTAACCTTTTCCCCCATAACCTTGCTTAATCTCTGGCCAAAAGCCACCGGATGGGCAGCACCTGCATGGGTTCCCGGCGCCATCACAGCTATGTGCCCAGCCTCAAGCAAGAAAAGACCAGCAGACGCAGCTCTGGCTCCAGAGGGATAAACATAGGTTATCACCGGAATAGAAGCGTTAAGGATTCGCATAACCACTACTCTTGTTGACTCAAGAAGCCCGCCGGGGGTATCAATTTCTATAATCAAAGGCACTTTGCTCTTCTCTGCCTGTTCAATGGCCCTCACAAGGTAAGATACCACTGGAGGGTTTATCACTCCCTCCAGTCGAGCCACCAGAATCTTGGAATGGACGGGAAAACTAATCAATAAACATAATAGAGCCCTTAACAGAGCCTTCTTCAACGGCGATGATCCCAAAGCTTCTTCTTTCCGCATATACTTTGTCTGTAGGTGTACCTGGATTAAAAAGCAAAACTCCTTCTTTGTATATATTGCACGGTCTATGGGAATGACCAAAGACCATTACATCTACATTTTTATCCTTGTAGGCTTGGTAAACTCTGTCAGGTAAAGTGTAAGGATCCCCCCAGCCATGGGTGAGGAGGAACCTAACACCTGCAACTTCAAAGATCTCCACATTTTTGTAAGTCTGACGTACATAGGTAGAATCCATGTTGCCTGCCACGGCCTTAACAGGGGCAATTGCCATAAGATCGTAAAGAACCTCCTCAGTGACCATATCCCCTGCGTGAAGAATAAGGGAAACCCCTTCCCTCCTAAATACACCAAGCACCTCATCAGGAAGGGAAGGGGCCGCTATCGGAATGTGGGTATCGGAAACAACACCGATCTTCATTATTGATTTCTGTTAACCGCCTCTTTTAGCTCCTTACCCGCCTTAAAATAAGGAACCCTCTTGGGAGGCACTTCCACCTTCTCGCCTGTTCTCGGGTTTCTGCCTATGCGGGCTCTCTTTTCCCTTACCTTGAAAACACCAAATCCCCTAAGCTCAACTTTCTCACCCTTGTCCAGAGCCTCAGATATAGCTTCAAAAACGGTATTCACAGCTATCTCAGCTTCCTTCTTGGTAAGATCAAAGTTTTTAGAGATCCTTTCAATAAGATCCATCTTCGTCACCTTAGCCCCTCCTCCAGCAATTCCATTTTGACCTCTTTTATGAATGAAATCGCCTCGCTTCTCAAGCGCCTCCAAATGTTTTTTTGTGGTTCAATTACCACTGTTTTTAGAGGCTCACGATAGCCCAAATCCTTGGAGAGCACTTCAACCACCTTCCAGTAGGGAGCGACACCATCAGCCAATCCCAGAACCTTGGCCCTCAATCCCGTAAACACCCTGCCATCGGCTATCTTAGCAATATCCTCTTCAGGTTTACCCCTCGCTTCAGCCACATCAGATATAAACTTCGCGTGTATCTCCTCAAGCAAAGACTGCACATATTTTCTTTCCTCATCGGTCATATCTCTAAACGGAGATCCTACATCCTTGTACTTACCAGACTTTAAGACCACAGGCTTGACTCCGATCTTGTCCAAAAGTTCCTTTATCTGTGAATAGGCAAAGATAACCCCTATACTTCCAACCAAACTGCCCTCATCGGCAAAAACCCTATTGCATGCCGAAGCTATATAGTAAGCCCCAGATGCTCCTATCACTCCTATAGATGCGTATATCTTTTTGTCTTTCCGGTGCTCAAGGATATACCTGTACACCTCCTGACTGGGTGCAACGGCACCTCCGGGACTGTTTATCCTCAAAATTATACCCACCACATCATCTCTGCTGTAAGCTTCCTTCAAACAGGATATAACATCATCGGCTACAGCCTGAGTTATAGTCCCTTTCAAGTTTACCACCGCTATTTTTAAGCCCTCCGCCTTCATGCGAAGACGGTTCAATAACACGAATAACGCCAAAAGAACCACAAAAACAGCAAGGGCCTTAATAAACCTTCCCATGGATTAACTGCCCTTGGAGAGTACGCTCTTCAAAACGTCTCCAAGCTTAAAAACACCCCTCTGAGATGTTTGAGACTCCAACAGAGATTCCACCTCTTCCTTCTCCTTCAAGAGCTTGTACTCTTTTATTGAAAGGGAAAGCCGCCTTTCGTTAGGATCAATCTTCGTAACCACCGCCTTTACCTTATCGCCCACCTTTACCACATCCTCGGGCTTGGCAACCTTTTTATCATCAAGCTGGGAAACATGAACCAGCCCTTCAACTCCCTCCCTTATCTTAACGAAAGCGCCGAAGTTAGTAAGACCCACAACCTCTCCTTCAACCACATCCCCCTCCTTACACTGCTTTACAAACTCATCCCACGGATCCGGAATCACCTGCTTTATTCCTGCTCTGATACGACGCCTTCTGGCATCCACCTCAAGTATTTTAACCTGAACCTCATCATTAGGCTGAACCAAGTCTGAAGGCCTCTTCAACCTTCTACTCCACGCAAGATCCTCCGCATTAACAAAGGCCTCAACACCCTCCTCAAGCTCCACAATCACCCTGTTGGGGAGAATCTTTTTGACGATTCCCTTAACCACCGATCCCACAGGATACTTTTCTTCCACCCTATCCCATGGATTTTCCTCTATTCTCTTGAGTGAAAGAGAAATACGCCTTTCCTGCTTGTTAACCCCTATGACCACACACTCAACCTCATCCCCTTCTTTAAGGACTTCAGATGGATGCTTTATCCTCCTGGTCCAAGAAAACTCTGAAATGTGTATCAACCCTTCAACTCCCTCTTCAAGCTCCACAAAAGCACCAAAGTTAACAAGCCTCACCACCCTGCCTCTGACCTTGGACCCCTCAGGATACTTCCTCTCCACATCCTCCCAAGGATCGGGAGTGAGTTGCTTCATCCCCAAAGAAATCTTCTCCTGTTCCCGATCAAAGGAAAGCACCTTTACCCAGATTCGCTGCCCTTCCCTCAAGACCTCCGATGGATGCTCTATCCTTTTCCATGAAATGTCCGATATATGCATAAAACCCGTCACCGGTCCCAAATCCACAAACACACCGTAATCCACAATACGTTTGACCTGTCCTTCTATAACTTTCCCCTCTACCAACCTGCTCCAGAAAAACTCCTTTTCTTTCTGCAACTCCTCCTCAAGCCAAGCTCTCCTTGACAGAACTATGTTAGGACCCCTTGAGGTCATAGAAGCGTCAAGAACCTTAAACTTAGATTCAAGACCCACTATCCCTTCAGGATCTTGAAGAGGCTTTGTATCTGCTTGAGACTGTGGCAAGAAAGCGCTAAAAAGACCAAGATCAACCCTGTATCCACCTTTTATACGTTCTTTTATCACTCCATCAACAGGCTCGCCTGTCTCTTTAGCTGACAAAATTTCCTGCCATTTTCTTCTCTTATCCGCTTCCCGCTTTGAAAGGGAAACACCGCTTTCTCCGGCAAGGCTCCTCACGAACACCTCAATCTCATCTCCAACATTAGGAGCTTCCTCAAATTCCTCCAAGGGAAGGATACCCTCAGCTTTGTATCCCACATCTACCACTACCTCATTCCCTGTTACTGCCACAACAATCCCCTTTACTATGTCCCCCGGACGCAATTCTTTGAAGGTTTCTTCGTACAAGCTTTCCATATCCATGCTGCTATCCACTCTGCCTTCCATTGACAACACCTCCCGTCATCCTTCTCACCTCTTCCACCACCTCAGAGATTATCCAATCCGGGGTGGAAGCTCCAGCGGTTATCCCTATCACTCTTTTTCCCAAAAACCAAGAGGGACTTAACTCAGAAGCTACCTCAATATGATGGGTTTCCTTGCCCATTGAACGGGCTATATCCACAAGCTTCTTGGTATTTGCACTATTTTTTCCTCCCACAACAATCACAACATCCGCCTCACGGGCAATCTGCCTACATTCCTTCTGCCTCTCAGCTGTAGACTGACAAACCGTGTTATGCACTCTCAGTTCTGAAAAGGGACACTTATCTATTATTTCCTTAACAGCTTGCAAAAACTTCTCTAAAAGCTGAGTGGTTTGTGAAACAACTCCTATTTTCACTTTATCATTCGGTATCTCTGGATAGATTGATGCCCGACCCATTCCATAGGAGACCAGGGCTTTGACTTCTGGATGCTTTTTATCTCCAAAAATCACCACGGAAAATCCCTCCTCTGCCAAAGAACGCACAATCTGTTGGGCCCTTTTAACAAAGGGACATGTAGCATCAACAATTCTTATGTCATTTTCCTGTAGCCTCTCCAAAACATCAACAGGAACCCCATGAGATCTTATTACAACTACAGCCCCTTCAGGAATCTCTTCAACAGAAGAAGTCACCTCTATCCCTTTTTCTCTCAAAGAGTCCACCACTTGAGGATTGTGTATAAGAGGGCCCAAAGTAAACACAGGACCTTCTCCTTTTGCAGCGTCGTAGGCCATCTTCACCGCCCTTTTGACACCGAAACAAAACCCTGCTGTCTCCGCCACTACTACTTTAGGTGCACACAAAGCTTCCTCCTCGCATGTTCCTGCTGCGCCCAATTTCCGTCTAATAGACCATCCCTTTCCCAACCATGCAACACTCTTTTAAACCATTTGGGAACCTCAGAAGGCTTTTTTCCCCAATAGGGTGTTCCTGGAAGAGGTATAAAAGTATGGGCATGTATGCGAACGTTGAATCTACTCAAAAGCCTCTCCATAAACACAAGGGTCTCTTTAAGTTCACTTTCCGTCTCTTCAGGGAAACCAAAGATAAAGTCTAAAGAAACTACAAAACCATAGTCGTTAAGAAACGTAACGGCTCTCTCCACATCCTCAACCGTATGTCCTCTGTTGAGCTTCTTAAGTCTATAGTTGCTCCCACTTTGCGCTCCCACTACAACCCTTTTGTTGTAACAGTACTCAGCCATAAGTTTCACAATCTTCTCATTTACCGAATCAGGCCTGATCTCCGAAGGGAAAGAACCAAAGTAGATCTGCTCCACACCAACATCCAACAGCCCCTCAAAAAGCTTCCTAAGCCCACCTAACTCAGGAGTAACACCGTCTCTGGAAAGGTAAGAAAGAGCATTGGGAGCTATAAACCTAACGAAACGCCGTCCCCTTTTAACTATTTCCCCGGCTTCATCAAGCACATCCTTTAAAGGCCTGTATCGCACCCTCCTACCAAACATGTAGCTTACCTGGCAAAATCTGCACCCAAAGGGACACCCTCTCACTATCTCCAAAGCAGATAGATAGGGAGAAGCCCTTAAGGAATACTTAGGAAAACAAGCCGAAAGTTTAGAAGAATAAACTCTCCTCAAGTTTTTTTTAACTAAATCCTTACACAAAACTTCCCATATCGGCTCCACCTCTCCAATTACAACGGCATCAAAACCCATGTGAAGGACCTCTTGCCACATGGCAGTAGGATGTGGTCCTCCGGCAACTGCGACAAAATTTCTTTGCGATCTAAGCTTGCTTAAAACTTTGTAGGTCTCTTCAGCAAACAAAGTGGTAAAGGAAAAGAAAAGCACATCAAAATCGGCCTCCTCAAGCTCATCCACCGAAAAGTAGACTTTAAAATCAAAGCCTGATTTATCAAGAAGATAGTAAAGAGGAACAAAACTGTACCGATTATACTTAGTCACCCAAAAGGCGAACCTCATCTTTGTAGAGCTTTTTTCTCCATGCCTCCAAAAACATATTCTCAAAGCCCATGAACTCCGCCGCCGTTTTAAAATCAAGCTTGTATAACTCAAACCAACGCCTATAATGCTCGTCCCTTGTAGTATGGTGATCCACCACGAAGGTTGTATCTCTCAAAGACTCCATCACACAGGTCAAATTAGCGAAGGCTTCTTCCAACCGAGCTTTGGGAAATTTAGTGGGTAAAAGGTAGGTAGGAGCTCCGTCCATAAACACAACATCAGGAGTAGCAGAGATTATGAAATCCGCATGCTCCCTTAAGCAAACCCCTTGAATATCAGATGTGAACAAGAACCTTTTACCTCCGAAGGAGAACAGTACCTGAACCACACAACCCAATCTATTGGAATAACCATGGGGCTGAGCAGGGGAGAAAATGAGTTTCACGCCGTCAATTTCAAGCTCATTTCCGTCAGCCACAACTATCTCCTTCGCCTTGCCCCTTATCTGCTCAAGAAGCAAAGACGCCCTCTTAGCCTGATTTTTGTTGATGTTCCTCTTCCAGTCTTTAAGAATCACCACCTTACCAAAAAAGATATCAGGCCTGTCGGGATTGTAATGATCGTGGTGGTAATGGGTCACTATTATGAAATCGGCGCTTCTCGCCCTATCCTCTATACGCCTCCAGAGCCTGTCCTTCGCCTCAAACTCAGCCCTGTGAGGGGGAAGACCATACCTGAGGGGACCAAGAGCCACTCCAGGATCTATAAGAAAAAGATGGCCACCTGCCTCAACACAGGTGGCCATACTGCGAGCTCCCATGCTATCGGCAGCTAAGATTTCAACAATCAAAGAAGCCCCAGCCTCCTAAGGGCCTTTGCCCCTATATCCCTCCTGTAGTGTACCTTATCCCATGTTATCTTTGACACAGCCTCATAAGCCCTCTCTATGGCCTGCTTTATAT
>WGAU01000090.1 GCA_015494645.1 Aquificota bacterium | reverse complement strand
GGAGATGTGTATAAGAGACAGTCCTTTGGTTAAGCAGGTTGTTCCAATAAAAAGATTGAATGCTCTTTTGGTAATTGCTACCTCAGATGATTTTGAAAGAATTGAGGATTTTTTAAAAAAGGTTGATGTTGCTGTTCCTCAAATACAAATAAAGGCAAAAATAGTTGAAATCTCAACTGGTAGGTTTAAAGAGTTGGGGTTGAAATGGCAGACTACTTTTAATCAACAGGAGACAGAATATAATTTTCCTCATGCTTTGGAATCTAACTTTGCGGTAGATCTTGGCTTTATTTCTCCTTTTGTTGAGGCTTTGAATCCTGCGGGTACTTTAGCTCTGAGGTTACTCAGTAGGCATCAGACGTTTGCTATAGATGTTAAGCTGTCTGCTTTAGAGCGGCATGGTTATGCAAAGGTTGTTTCTTCTCCGAGATTATTAACTATGAACCACAAAGAAGCTAAGATTGTTCAGGGATATGAAATTCCTTATTCAACTACTTCTGACCAGGGCACTGAAGTAGAGTTTAAGGAAGCTTCTTTAAGACTTAATGTTATACCACATCTGACTTCAGCTGGTGATATTGTTTTGAATATTGAAGTTAGCAAAGATAGTCCTGACTTTGATAAAATGACCCCATATGGGGTTCCGATTAGAAAAAGGAGTATTGTAACCAATGTTAGAATGAAAGATGGAGAGACATTAGTTATAGGTGGTATATACGAAATGAATGAAGTAAAAGAGTACGCTGGCATTCCAGTTTTAAACAGGATTCCTTTACTTCATTGGTTGTTTGAACGTAGGTACAGAAATGTGGATAAAAGAGAGCTTTTAATTTTTATAACTCCAGAGGTTATTAGAAAGGGTGAAATAGCAAAAGGAGAGTTATAATGCTTTACTTCTATACCTCGGGGGAGTCCCATGGTAAGGGTATATTTGTGCATATAGAGGGGGTGCCAGCGGGTCTGGTTTTCGATGCTGTATTTGTGAATAGAGAGCTTGCCAGAAGGCAGCTCGGATATGGGCGAGGCCCGAGGATGAATATAGAGAGGGATGAAGTTCAGGTGCTTGCCGGGGTTTACAGAGGGAAGACCACAGGTGCTCCCATTCTTCTTGCCGTTTACAACAGGGATTGGGAAAACTGGAAGGATGTGATGGATCCTCTGAATCCTAAGGAAGAAAGGCCATTTTTTGCTCCAAGGCCAGGGCATGCCGATCTCCCTGCCCTTCTCAAGTACGGGTACAAGGAGATAAGGCCTGTGATTGAGAGGGCCAGTGCCCGTGAGACGGCAGGTAGGGTGGCTGCTGGTGCTGTATTCAAGCTGCTTTTGAGAGAGTTTGGGGTGGAGGTAGCATCTGCCGTTTTAGCTATAGGTAGTATTCGTACCCAAAAAGACTTTTCTTTTGAGGATCTTTTGAGGGCAGATGAGGATACGGTCAGGTGTCCCGATCCGGAGGCTTCAAAGCTTATGGTTGAGGAAATAAACAAAGCTAAAGAGGCAGGAGACACTTTAGGGGGTATATTTGAGGTTAGGGCAAGGGGAGTTCCAGTGGGCTTGGGCAGCCATACCCAGTGGAATGTAAGATTGGATGGCAGGATAGCCCAGGCCATGATGAGCATTCAGGCGGTTAAAGGAGTGTCTGTAGGGTGTGGCTGGGACTGTTGGGATAGCTATGGATCTTCCTTTCACGACGAGATCTTTTACAGGGATGGAAAGATAAAAAGAAGTAGTAACAGGGCAGGGGGGGTTGAGGGGGGCATCACCAACGGCGAGGAGATTGTGGTGAGATGCTTTTTCAAGCCTATACCCACTTTGAGAAGGCCCCTTGCTTCCTTTGACATTCGTACGAGGGAGAGGGTGCTTTCCGGGGTAGAAAGGAGCGATGTGTGTGCTGTACCTGCGGCGGCGGTGGTGGGAGAGGCTATGCTTGCTTTTGTTTTGGCTCAGGCTATGAAGGAAAAGTTTGGCGGGGACTGTCTTGAGGATATGAAGTTGTCTTACAGGGAGTATCTTGAGAGGCTCCAGAAGTTCTAAACTTTATCTTGTTGGTTTTATGGGATCGGGGAAAAGCACTGTAGGAAAAGTTTTGGCTGAGAGGTTGGTTCTACCCTACATAGACTTGGATGAGGAGATAGAAAGGAGAGAGGGAATTACCATAGAAGAAATCTTTGAGAGTAAAGGGGAAGATTACTTCAGGGATGTGGAGAGTGATGTATTGAAGTCTTTGGGCTGTAAGGAAGCTGTGGTTGCCACTGGGGGAGGGATTGTGGAGCGAAGTGAAAATGTATCGTTTATGAGAGGTACGGGAGTGGTATTTTTTCTGATGATGCCTTTTAGCCTGTTTCTCAAAAGAATGGAGCTTCTTAGAGACGGAAGGCCCCTGTTGAAAAGGTCCTTTGAGGAGATAAAGGATCTCTTTAAAAGAAGAGAAGGTCTTTATAGAAAAGCTGCCCATGTGGTGGTAGATATTGAAGGCAAATCGCCGGAGGAAATAGCCGCTTACATAGAGGAGATATGGCTTTTAAGATAACCAAGCTTGGCCGTCTAAAGAGGCTTGCCAAAAAAGGTCCGCCTGTTGCTGTGGCTGCGTATGCTTGGGAGCTTTTGAAGAGCGGCAAGGCAAAGGAAGCGAAGGCATTGGTTGCTCCTTCCGATGGGGATATGGCCTTTGTGCAAGGGCTTATCCTTGAAAGGGAAGGCAGGAAAGAGGAGGCTATGGAGGCCTTTTTGAAGGTTCTTCAGGTGAATCCTTTTTACCTCGGGGTGAGAAGAAGGATAGTGGAACTTGCCTTGGATCTGGACAAGCCTGATGTAGCCGTTGAGCACTTGGACTTTCTCAAATCTTGCTTTGTTGTGGAGGATGAGCTTGTGGCAAGAGTGAACGAGCTTATTGAGGTTGAGGTCGTGGAGGATGAGGCGGAGGTTCAAGAGGAGGATGAGGATCTTCTTATACTGGACGAGGAGGATTTCGTAACGGTTGAGGTGGTGCGATCCTATGTGGAACAGTGCCTCTTTGAGGAGGCTTACCAGCAGGTTCAGAAGCTTTTGGAGATTGATCCGGACAACGTGGAGGCGATGGAACTGAAGTCAAAAATAGAAGAGTACTTGAAGCTACTTGAGCCTGAGGAGCCAAAGCAATGAAAAAAAAGGTTTTGGTGGTGCACGGACCCAACCTTGATCTTTTGGGTCAGCGTGAGACACACATCTACGGGAGTGTTTCTCTTTACAGATTGAACAGGATGCTGGAGGAGAAGGGAAGGCACCTTGGCTTAGAGGTAGTTACCTATCAGAGCAACTGTGAGGGGGAGATTGTTGAGGCTATACACAGGGCTGAGGGGAGGTTTGACTATATAGTAATAAATCCTGGGGCGCTTACCCATACCAGCGTCGCCCTTAGAGATGCCCTTTTGGGAGTTGGAATACCCTTTATAGAGGTGCACATATCCAACATCTATGCCAGGGAGGATTTCAGAAAGGGATCCTTCCTTTCCGATGTGGCGGTAGGGGTTGTGTCTGGATTGGGCATTTTTTCGTACATCGCTGCCCTTTATTTTATAGCGGAGGGTTCTTTTTGAGGCTGGAAAAAGCTGAGGGTGTGTTTTCCAAGATACTTGAAGAAAAGAGCCTTGATCTCATCCTCATCATCAAAATGGTGAATATACGCTATCTCACTGGCTTTACAGGCACCAGTGGATATCTCTTTTACTCAAAAGAGGGCTTTCTGTTTCTCACCGATCCGAGATACACTGAGCAGGCGAGGAAGGAGTGTTCTGGAGTTGAAGTGGAAGAGATAAGGGGCGAGAAGCTTTCTGACTGGATAGAGAAGAGGTTTTCTCCAAAGAGAATGGGGATTGAGCAGTGGATGAGTGTCGGAGCTTTGGAGAGGCTTAAAGAGGGGTTAAAAAATGTTGAGGTTGAGGTGCTTTTGGATCTTGTGGAGGATCTCAGGGTTTCAAAGGATAGTGAGGAGAAGGAGAGGATAAAGAAAGCCCTTGAGCTAGCGGAAGAGAGTTTTACAGAGGTTCTGGATCTTTTCAAACCGGGGGTGCGGGAGAGGGATATAGCCCTTGAGCTTGAGTGGCGTATGAGGAGGAAAGGATCCACAGGGGTTTCCTTTTCCATTATAGTAGCTTCAGGATCCAGATCTGCCATGCCCCACGGCGTGGCCTCCGAGAAGCCTATTGAGAGGGGAGATCTCGTGATTGTGGACTGGGGCTGTGTCTTTGATGGATATTGTTCGGATATAACAAGGGTGGTGAAGCTTGGAAGGTTGAGCGGTGATGAAAAGAGAATTTGGAGCGCGGTATATGATGCCCATATGAGGGCTGTGGAGGCGGTGGCTTCTGGAGAGAGGGACTGTAAAAAGATTCACAGAGTTGCCCACTCTGTATTTGACGAGATAGGCCTTGGGGACAGGTTTGGCCATGGATTGGGCCACGGAGTGGGATTGGAGATACACGAAAAGCCTTCTCTGAGTCCTCTCTCGGAGGATAAGTTAGCTACCGGTGCCGTTTTTACCGTAGAGCCTGGGATCTACCTGCCAGGTGAATTTGGAATAAGGCTTGAAAACATCTACTATCTTGACGAAACTCCTGTTTGCCTAAACAGCTTGCCCTTGGATGTATTTGAACTGTAGGGAGGGACCTTATGCCCCTCCCCACCTCTCCCTTTCTACTTTACCTTTTCCTTCAGAAGCTTACCAGGCTTAAACTTGGGCACCTTGCAGGCGGGGATGATGATCTCTTCTTTTGTTTGAGGATTCCTTCCCCTTCTTTCAGCCCTCTCTGCTACATAAAAGGTTCCGAAGCCTACCAGAGTGACCTTCTCGCCTTTGGAGAGTGCTTCCATAACTGCCTTGATAAAAGCGTCAAGAGCCTTTTCGGCGTTTGCCTTGGTGATACCAGCTTCTTTGGCAATGTAGGATACCAATTCTGCTTTGGTCATGGCGACCTCCTGTAAGGGTTTTTTATTCCTGTAAAAAATGATATGGGTAAGCAAAACCGCTTGTCAAGAGATCTTGGGGGAGGTGTTCTATGGTTGTGGGTATACTTGGCTTTGGTAAGATGGGAGAGACTATAGCTAAGGGATTGTTGCATAAAGGATTTAGGGTTGTAGCTTACGATATATCCGAAGGCAGAAAAAATTTGGCTAAAGAAATGGGCGTGGAGGCTATGGAAAGTCCCTTGTCGCTTGTTTCTTCAGCGGATGTGATATTTGTGGCGGTTAAGCCGCAAGTGTTTTTGGATGCGGTAAGGCCTATAGGTACTGTTTCTGATGCCAAGATAGTAGTCTCTGTCATGGCTGGGGTAAACTCAAAGACTATAAAGAAGGCTATGGGTAT
>WGAU01000089.1 GCA_015494645.1 Aquificota bacterium | reverse complement strand
CCTATAAGAGAAAAATGCACACTAAAGAAGATGGTATTGCTTTAATAATGGTCCTCATACTTGGACTTGTCTGCTTTGTGCTAATAACAGGTTTGTTTTACATATTGCGAGAATCTTCCTTCATATCAGGAGCTATAAAAAGATATAGCGCCGCTTTAGAAGTAGCAAAAGGAGGATGTAACCTCATCTTGTCTGGTATAGATTCAGGCATAACAACCTTCACATGCAATGGAAACAATACATGTATTCCCTGTGGTTCAAACCTTAATGAAAATTGCCAACTGGACCTTCCCGTATCTTCTTTAGGCAATTACACATTAAAAGCTTATTTGCTGTACAGCGGAGTATCCATAGATGGACCCAGTCTATCCCGAATTTACACAATAAGGGTTGTCGCATCAAAAGGACAGGAAAAAGCGATTATTGATTTCGTCTATAAAAAATAAACTTACTCAAGCTCGGCTTTGAGCCTTCTCACCACCTCTGGGAAGTGATATTCTTTCAACTTGGCACCGTCTTTGGTCACGTAGAAGGTATCAACAGCTCTGTTGCCTTCAGTATCCACCCTGGCAGAGTGTATGCGAAGACCTAAAGAGAGCAAAGTTTTGGTAATAATATAAAGCAGACCTATCCTATCCTGGGCCTTAACCTCAACCACAGTGTATTTATCAATTATGGAGTTGCTAAGCCTGATCTTAGGAGAGATCTTTATTATCCTTTCCTTCCCGGAAAGTCTCACATGCCTCTTTTTGAGCTCCTCCTCCACATTCAACTTACCCTCAAGGGCATTCTTGACGTAACGCGCCAAATCCTCTTTCAGACGTCTGTCCCTTAAAGGCCTGAAGTCTGGCAGGGTTATATCAATCACATATATGCACATACCATCTGAGCAGTATATGAGATTCGCAGCCTGTATGTTAGCCCTTCTGGAAGAGATAACGCCAAAAACCTTACTTACATCCACAGTTCCAGTAGCATCCACCACAATCATTTTGGTTACCTCAAGATCTTCCGAATGCCATTCTATGGCCACTCCCTCTTTCTCAGCCCTTATCATGGCACTGACCACCACACCCAGCATATCTGCCGACCAAGAAAATAGGTTCTCCTCGGGAATGACCCTGAGCTTTTCAATCACTTTATCCTTAGGAGTGTCCTTCAAGCTACGGCTTATTTCGCCTGCAAGGGCATCAAAACTTATGGCTTCCATTCCCTCCTTAGCATCACCCACAGAAAGTATATGATAGGTCTGCCAGTAAAGCTCATGCAAAAGAGCAGCCTTCCACTCGTTCCAAAGATCAGGAGATATGGCAGACACATCAGCATAGGTAAGAAGATAGAGCAAATCCAGCTTGTCCAAGCTTCCTACAAGGGAAGCAAAGGACGCCACTGTCTTTTTATCTCCCGTGTCCCTTCTGAAAGCGTATTCGGACATAACCGTGTGGTTTCTAACTAAAAATGTCACCACCTCAATGTCCTCTTCAGAAAACTTGAGCTTCTCCATAACTTCAGAAGCGATCCTTGCTCCTCTGGCCGAGTGCCCACCGCCCTTGCCCTTGCCTATGTCATGAAGAAGAAGAGCGAGAACTAAAAGGTACTTCTGACCTTTGTCAATAAGTTTCTCGTAAACCTTTTGAAGGAGAATGTACATGGAATGATTTTGCTTAGGAAGAGCCTCCAAGTTTTTTACGGCTAAAAGAGTATGCTCATCTACTGTAAATTTGTGGTAGAGATCAAACTGCATTAGACCAGTAATCTTGCCAAATTCAGGGATTATGCGTTCAAGAAAGCCTATTTCGTGCAAGAAGCTCAAGGCTTCATAACTGTTGGGCTGGCTCAGAAGCTCCACCAATGCATCTTTGGTGTCCTCGGAAAAGATCAGATGATCCTTCCAATGAAGGGGTGGCACCCAGAAACCTTTGTAAAGCTCGTCAAAGTCCACATCCTGCTTTAGAAGGGAGATAACCTCTCTAATAAAATCCGCCGGTGTACTAAATCGTTCTTCAAGGAGAACCCTTATGGGGTGCACCTGAACAGTTCTTTCAGGAAAGATCTCTTCCTTAGTTCTCATAAGAAAAGCCTTCGTTACTTTTCTCACATTGCGCACATGGTTGTAAAAGTCTCTCATAAAGTACTCAACTGCCAAAAGCTTTCTTGTATCCCTGTATCCAAGCTGATACGCTACCTCAGGTTGTAGATCTATGGTAAGTATGTCGTTTTTCCTTCTTCTACGCTGATGCACAGCGTTCCTTATACGCCACAGGAAATCTCTTGCCTCCTGAAGGGTTTCATACTCCAGGGGAGTAAGAAGACCCTTCTTTTTAAAATCAGAAAAGCTCACAATGCTGTATATCTCTTTACCTATCCAATAGCACATATGAAGATCTCTTAAACATCCAGGACTTTCCTTTACGTTAGGTTCAAGCAGGTACATAGAAGATCCATAACGGTTATACCTTTCCTCCAACCAGCTATCCATTATGTTGTAAAAAAATACTGGATCTTTGCCCAGCAATTCCTCCTTTATCCTCTTAGTAAAAATGATGAACGGGTTAAGACTCCCACCAAGAAGGCGAGTATCAAGATAAGAACATTTGGTAGCATCGTCCTCCACCGCCACAATGATAGCCTCATCTACACTTCTGTAGGAATGCCCCACATCCAATCCAAGATCCCATAGCATCTGCACAATGATGTTTATGCTTTCTTCTTCCGCTTCTCCCAAGGGTTTGTTCCAGAGAAACATTATGTCAAGATCGGAGCATAGATTCAGCTCCTTTCTCCCATACCCCCCAAGGGCAACTACCGAATAGGAAGGAGAAGCTTTTTTGAAAGCTCCTTTGAGAAGGGATCTTACGACAGCGTCAACCTCCTTAGTGTAGACAGAAACCTGAAACCAGCCTTTTACTCCGCTTTTGTTCCATTCAATTATCTTCTCTTTAGCCCTTTTTATCCGGGCCCTATACTGTGATATCCTTTCCTTCAAGGATTGCATCTATTATCACACCCTCCCTTATGCCCCATTCACTCACCACCATTTCACGGGCGTTAAACTTTTTCAAGGTTTCTATCACCACCAACACTCCCACAACTATGAGATCTTCTCTACCTTTTTCCACTCCGGGAAGGGCAAGCCTTTCAGAAGAAGTTTTAGAAACCAAAATCTCTTTCAAATTGTTCAAGCGCTCCAAAGATAGTCTGTACCCATGAACTTTTTCTACATCGTAAACGTCCAGTCCCAAATCAATGGCCGCAAGAGTAGTAGGAGTGCCAGCAGTGCCTACAACTGTCCCTATGTGGCAGGTATCCATATCAAGAGTTAAAAGCAGTTTCCTAATCTTTTCAGAAACCAAATCTATCTCATCGAGCAAAGGAGGATCATGTCTTATAAACTCCTCAGTAAACTTAACCACTCCAATGGGTAAACTTTTCACTCTGACGCCCTCTTTAGAACAAATGTACTCCGTACTACCTCCACCAATATCAAAAACCAAAAAATCATCATTTAAATTTAGTCCTTTTTTAACCCCAAGGTATGTCAGATAAGCCTCCTCATCACCGCTGATGACCCTCACATTCCATCCGATACTCCTTTTTACCTTCTCTAAAAACTCCTCCCTGTTACTGGCTTCCCTCACCGCAGCAGTGGCTATGGGAATTATTCTGTCAACAGAAAGCTCTTTACACCTTTCGTCAAATCTCTGAAGAGCCACCAATGTCCTTTCCATAGCTTTTTTTTGAAGTACCCCTGTCTTGGAAAGGCCCTCCCCCAATCTCACCACCGCCCTGTCGGAAAGGACCCATTCAATCTCATCCCCCACAACATCCGCCACTAACAGCCTTACCGTATTGGTGCCTATATCAACACTCGCCAACCTCATGGCTAAAGCCCAAACTTGGTAAGGACTGACCCCAATTTCTTGATAAAGCTCAACTTCCAAGAACGGTAAGGTGGATACCTGACGGGAAGATCAAGTACTTTTGGTCTTTTCATAATCGCTTTTTCGTTGGTAAAGGTCTCAAAGCCCCACCTGCCGTGATATTTCCCCATACCGCTTTCTCCTATACCACCGAAAGGAAGCCATGTGGAAACGAAGTGAACAAGGCAATCTCCTGAAATAAAGGCACCAGAGCGAATACTCCTCATAAACATTTCTTCCAACCTACGGTTAGAGGTGAACAGGTAAAAAGCAAGGGGTTCAGGTCTTTGATTTACTCTCTCCAGCACCTCACCCACAGTCTCCGCCTCAATAACCGGAAGCACAGGTCCGAATATCTCATCCTGCATGGAAGGAGAATCCCAAGTGGCTTTCACAACGGTAGGTTCTATAAACAGCCGGTCTCTCTCGGCCCTCCCACCGTAAAGGATATTGCCCTTTTCGGCATCCATGATCATTTTCAAGCGATCAAAGTGCCTTTCGTTCACTATCCTTGCATAATCAGGTGAAGAAGATATATCACCGTAAAAATTCTCTATCCATTTGGAAAAAAGCGAAACAAACTTCCAGGTTCTACCCTTCTCCAGCACCACATAATCCGGAGCTATGCAGGTTTGCCCTGCGTTAAAACACTTGCCCCACACTATTCTTTTCACAGCAAGATCCCAATTGTTTTCTTCCCAAATCACCACAGGGCTTTTTCCACCAAGCTCTAAAGTCAAGGGCGTGAGATACTTGGAAGCAGCTTCCATAACATATCTACCCACCATGGGGCTTCCAGTGTAGAAAATATAATCAAACTTTTGCTCCAAAAGAGCCCTTGCAACAGAAGCATCTCCTTCAACCACAGTCACATACTCTTCGGGAAACACCTCAGACAGCATCTTAGATATGATCTTTGCGGTATTGGGAGAAAACTCCGATGGCTTAACCACGGCAGTGTTCCCGGCAGCAATGGCGTAAACCAATGGCACCATGGCAAGATCAAAGGGATAGTTCCATGGAGAAATAATCAAAACTACCCCGTAAGGCTGCCTGTAAGTGTAGCTTACCGCAGGAAAATGAAGAAAAGGCGTGAGCCTCCTTCTGGCTTTGCTCCAACGTTTTATGTGAGAGATGGCATAGTCCACTTCCATGTAAAAGTGGGAAACCTCACTTATAAAGGCTTCAAACCTCGGCTTGCCTAAATCCAGCTTTAAAGCATCAAGCACGGACGCTTCATAAGAAGAAACCACATCCTTAAGTTGCTTGAGATAATTTATCCTTGTGTCCACATCCATGGTGTTGCCAGAAATAAAGAAATTCCTCTGACTTGAAACCAGCTCCTCAAACATCAAAACGCCTCCTCAAGAACAGCCATAACATCCTCTTCTTCAAAAGCAACAGGATTAAAGACTGCCGATCCATCAAGAACCGCCTGTTTAGCAATTTCTTCAAACTGCTCCTTATCCACACCAACGTCCCTCAACCTTCTCGGAAGAGAAGCAATCTTGTGAAGAGTATCCATCAAACACTCAACTGCATCCACCAGATTTTTACCGGCAACGGCATGGGAAAAGATCATAAGATACCTGAACATTTCTCCGTAAAGAAAGGCTGTTCTTTCATCCCTCCCCATATTAAACCGCATAACATGAGGAAGCAAAATGGCATTGGCAACACCGTGAGGCACCCCTGCAACGCCGCCTACTGCATGGGAAACAGAATGAACCATACCCACCATTGAGTTAGAGAAAGCCATTCCCGCACAGGTGGAGGCAACGAGAAGCTTGCATTTCGCATTTACATCCCCTTTTGCTCCATCAACGGCGTTCAAAAAGATCTCCTTGGCAGCGGTTAGGGCAAAGGCATCACTAACAGGGTTTTTCTGGACACTAACGTAAGCCTCTATGGCGTGGGTAAGAGCGTCCATGGAAGTGGCTGTAACAAGGTTCCCAGGAAGCGTCTCAATAGCATCCCTATCCAAAAAAGTGGCATCTGGGAAGAGCGCATCAGAAGCGAAGGCAAGCTTTTTGTTTCTCTCTCTGTCCTCTATAACGGCAACCCTTGAAACTTCGGAACCTGTTCCGCAGGTGGTGGGAATTACCACAAAGGGCACACTTCTCTTCCTTATTACATCAACTCCCTGCAGATCCGAAATGTCCTTTCCCTCAGCGGATACCACAAGGACCAAACCCTTTGCAGTGTCAATGACGGAACCCCCACCCAATGCAACCACACCGTCGCAACCGGCTGCCACAAACAACCGGTATATATCCATAACCACCTTCAAAGAAGAATCAGGGGGAACCTCATAAAAGACCTCAAGATCAGAGTAAGTTCTCCTCAATAGCTTCTCAACCTTTTCCACAACTCCAGCAGTCTTCAAGCCTGCATCTGTGACGAGGATGGGCTTTTTAACTCCTAAAGACTCCTGCAGAACAAAGCAGAGCTTATTCAACGCATATTTGCCGGCAATAATCTTAACAGGAGAGTAAAACTCAAAGTGCTCCATCACTTCCACCTCAAAGGCATAATAAAAGGAACTAAAAGACACGAAGCATAAAGAAGCACCCTTAAAGTAACCCTTCTAAAACTGAAAGAAGGTTTTCCCCTAAATAGGTATCTGAAAGGGTAATAGGGAAACAGTACCGCCTCAAACCTCTCAAAGAACCTCGTTACGGCAACAGCCTGCTCAATGGGACCTTCAACCCACATCCATCCCTGAGCAAAGGCTTTGGGAATGGAGACAACACCCAGGAAAACCTTAACGGCCGATCCTGCATCTTTAAAAGCGATCCTCAATGTTGCCTCAGGTCCTAAGGGAAGTATTCTAAATCCTTTATCATCTATACGCGCACAAACGGAGACTCTATCCACACAAAAACAAAAAGAAAAAGGCTCTGCGGAAAGCTCAGCAACTCTGAGCCTTCCACAGAGCCTTGAAGCTACCTCAGCAAGCACCCCCACAAATACTATAAGCAGCTTTACCCCATAGGATCTACTCACTCCAGAAAAAGCCCTTTAGTTGATACCAAGAAGCATTCATAAGGGCCTCTATAGCACTCGGATTAATGTAGTCCTCGTAAGGCTGAAGTTCCGGATATATGTGAAGCAAACAGGCAAGCTTCTGATCCTCCATAGCATCTTCCGGCAAACCGCAGAGTTGGTAAAGTCCTGCGGTAAAGGCAAAGGAATGCACCGCCCAGTTGCTTTCATCTCCAAACATGTACCAACCCGGTGATGTAGACACATCCAAAACAGACATTACCGTATTGACTTGGGAATACCCAAAGGCTCTTGCAAGAGCTTCGTTGCTCACATTGGGAACAAAAGTGTCGCCAAAGGCACTTTGCAAAATGACTTTACCTATGAAATCCCCCCTACCTCCAAGAGCTGCTCTTACAACATAAGAGGGATCTGAAGGATCAAGCAAGGTCTGCAAAAGGCCCATAGTTATATCGTAAGCCAAATACAACCTTGCATTATCCGCAAAAATTGAAGCTTGGCTGTCATCAGCACAGTCGAAGCCATACTTTTCTCCGCCTATAGTTTTGCATATGAGCTTCTGTATAGCTGCTCTCTTTGCCTCATCCACAAGAGCAGCATAATTGCCACCTCCAACATTCAAAACAGCCTTGTCTACACCCAACCCATTCATCAGATCGTAGTTTAAAGAAGTAAACATGGATCCTGTTATTCCTCCCAGGGATATACCAGAGTAAAAGAATTTTGCAGGAATATCACCAGGGAAGCCGTCCCCGTTAAGATCCAAACATCCACTTCTGGCAACAAGCATTAAAACCGTCTGATCTAAAATAGCTTGATAGAAGTTGATCCTGTCCTGTGGAATATTGGGAGTTAAAAAGCACACCCCAGACTTAGAGCATGGTCCCGTTGGAGCCACTCTATCCCCATGCCAAGGAAGATCCATAGCCAGAACAGTTTTTCCAACCACATAAGACACCACTTGCCCGATACTTTTATCACCACCAAGTCCATGCTGATACATGAGAAGGGTTCCATCGTAATTGGTGGATCCATATATCCTAAAAGGTACATTCTCTCTGTAATCCTCCTTTTGCATCAACTGTTGCACATATGTAGCAAGAGAAGCTGTATCTCCAAGCTTGTAGGCCTTCAAAATATCTTCGGCATAAACAGCCAAATACGAAACCTTAAAGGACTTAACCACGGATCTTCCATAGTCAACAAAAGAGGAACAAAAGGCCGCAGAATCAGGATTAACCTGATGGTAGGTACCAAACAGCACCTTAATCGCCGCTATCAAGCCATAGGCTTCCTTTCCAACATCTAAAATACCATCACCGTCTGCATCTCCATAAGAAAGAGTATATACCTGTGGAGCCTGAGAGTAACCTTCCACTACACATTGAGCTACCGCTTCTTTCCCAACATCCGCGTAGTTTTCTATGCACTCCTGCATCAAAGCAAAGGCCTTAGAGGACAAGGTCTTTGAAGCCACAGTGAAGGGTACAAGAACAAGCACATTATCCCTACTGAAGACTGGGTTGAATGCAGAAAGAACATCGTACAGATAACCAAACTTGGCTCTTACCTCCTCAATAGGACCCTCAAGCGGCGTAACAGAATCAAATATCTGCGCATTCCATGGCTTTCCAAGCAACTCTCCTTCCTTTGAAACAATTCCCTTCAACAAAACAAAAACGTACTGATGTCCAGGATCCAAAGGTTCCACTGGATAGAAACGAAGTAAATAACCCATCTGCCTAAATACAAGCCTATTAGTATCATCAACACTTGAACAAGAAGGAGAAGAAAAACCTGAATATGCACAAGTTTGCAAATCCGTAAGATCTATAAGTCTGTAATGCCCATCAACATTTGTCAGTGGGGTATTTTTAGAAATTGGAACAGTTATAAACATATTGGGAGAAAACCCCTTGAATCTTGCAGCATTTACGAGGGCATAAAGTGCTGCCTCCTCTGCTGAAGAAGCCTCCTCAACTGGAAGAACTACAAAAGCCTCTGACAGACCCGCTCTTTTTGCAGCTATTGACCACACCAGATCGTTTGGGAAAGGCAAAATAGCCTTATCAGGAGTGTCAAAAGAGAAGACGATTCTAAGCCCGTCTTCCTTCACATTAGGAGGCAAAGCCTCTTTACCCGGATACCTGCCTGCAAAAGATACAATGGAAGATGCCAGCAAGAATATTACTAAATAAAAAAGCCTCTTGCTACCTTTCATAACGGTCCTCCTTAAAACTTGTATGTCAGAGTCACAGAGTAGTACTGGGCACTTCCTCTCACATACACAGAGTTATCCGCCCCCGCAAAATCATGGTTTAGATTCTCACTATCGTTCCAACCAACAATCCTTCTTCCATTGGTCATCAGGTATTGATAGGCAACATCTACCACAACTTTCCCACCCCAAAGCTTGAAGCCTGCACCTACTGCAAGCAGCCTCTTGGTAGCATCGGCAAAACCCAACTCCATGGTCTCTTCAGGCACCGTGGTAGGATCGTAGAAGTAACCTGCCCTCAAGGTTACCCAATCGTTAAGCTCATATTGGGTTCCCAGATGGAACTTAACAGTATTACGCCACCTGCGCTTTATATACACACTTTTGTGGACAACACCTTCCTCTTTCAAAGACTGAATATAAGCCTCAACAGCAGGAGCAGGTAAACCAGCCCCAGAAAGATAAGCCCTGAAGTAATCTTCAAACAAATACTTGTTGTAGGACACCTTCATATAAGAGTTCCTATCCCAATGCACCCACTCCAGATCAGCCTCTATAGTAAGCCTCTTGAACGGCCTCCACATAACTCCCAAAGCTACCTGTTCAGGATGATCGTAACACATATGTCCATGGATTTTATCTATTCTGTTCCCGAATTTGTCATAAGCAGTTCCGGTCAAGTAAAAACGCGTTTTCGTAAGTCCCCTGTAAGTCAACCCTATGTGTAGGTTATCCCTCAGTCTATACAGCAAACCAAAGTTCAAAGACCAGTTAAAATCGTCTCTAAATCTCAGCTTTAACTTTCCGTTGTACATATTATCCAAAGCATAAGCAGCCGGGTTGAGAAGAACAGCGGATCTCACTTCTGCAGGAACATATATCCTCCTTTTCTGAGCCGCCCTTGACTCTCCTAAAGCAAGACCAACCCCAAAATACAGCTTATCGGTAAGTTTAACTGCAATTGTCGGCTGGAAATGCACAACTCTGTAGTAGTAAGCCTCATAAGCAGAATAAGCCAACACATTCTCATCCGGATCTGGATTCTCTTTGTGCCACAGTCCGTAGGGAACGTATCCACCTATACCGAGGGTAACCTCCTTTCCAAAAACTTTGCTTTTTAAGGGATATATCAACCCCCAATGAGGATAGACCAACAACTGTGTATCATCCCTAACATTGGTCTCCCTATCCTCCACATAACCCATGGAAGCAGCCGATTTATCAACCAAATGGCCGTGAGCAGCGAGATTAGCATTGACCAAAGCCACACCCACAGACAACTCAGGGTTTCTAATCTGAGCAAGACCTGCAGGGTTGTAATAAAGAGCTGAAAAATCATCAGCCTGAGCGGTAAAAGCTCCTCCCATAGCAGATGCCTTAGCACCTATACCCAAAGTGTCCACATGGGCAGCAAAGGAATAAGAAGAAAACAAAAACAAAAAGACGAAAACTACTGCCAATTTTTTCATAATCCACGCCTCCTTTATGATTCTTTCTGCTTTCTCTTAAGCTCCTCTCTTTCCCTCAATATTCTTCTCAGCACCTTTCCAACAGCAGATTTTGGAAGCTCATCCACAAATTCCACCAGTTTAGGCACCTTGTAAGCAGCCAAATTCTTCTTGCAAAACTCTATTATCTCCTGCTCTGTGGCAACTTCGCCGGGCCTCAACACGATAAAGGCTTTAACCGTTTCTCCCCTGTACTCATCAGGAACACCTATAACAGCACACTCAAGTACCTTGGGATGCTGGTAAAGAACTTCCTCTACCTCTCGAGGATAGATGTTGTATCCTCCCGCTATTATCATGTCTTTCTTCCTATCAACTATGTAAAAGTACCCATCCTCATCCATGTAGGCTATATCTCCAGTATGCAACCATCCATTCTCGTCCAAAGCAGCTTTTGTTTCTTCAGGTCTGTTCCAGTAGCCCTTCATAACCTGAGGTCCTTTTATACAAAGCTCCCCCGGTTCACCAACGGGCAGCTCCTCACCCGTTGCTGGATCTACCACTTTGGCTAAGGTATCGGGGATAGGAATGCCTATGCTGCCTTTTCTTGGAGGGGCATCGGGCAAATTGGCATGGGTAACTGGAGAAGACTCGGAAAGGCCGTATCCTTCCCTAAGCTTGCCCCCTGTAAGCTCCTCAAATCTCTCTGCAACCTCCACAGGCAAGGGAGCACCACCGCTCAAGCAAAACTTAACAGAAGAAAGATCCACCTTTTTTGAGCTTTCCGAAACATACTTATTTATTGCCACATAAATGGTAGGAACACCTGGAAACAGAGTTACCCTATACTTTTCTATAAGCTTTACAACTCTCTCAACCTCAAACCTCGGCTCTAAGACAAGCTTCCCTCCCAAAAATATTCCAACATTCATTCCCACAGTCATACCGTAAACATGGAAGAAGGGAAGCACACACATAACCACTTCCTTTCCTTTCTCCGCCATATATGCCCAGGAAGCAGTCTGTATAGTGTTGCAAACCACGTTGCTATGGGTAAGCATGGCCGCTTTGGCAAGCCCTGTAGTTCCACCGGTGTACTGAAAAACAGCCACATCTTCTTTAGGATTTATCCCCACAGGCTTCGGAAAGAGCCTCTTTGCTATCATTGAAGAGAAATCATACACGGGAAAGCCAGAAGGCGCCTTAAACTTAGGCTCTTTCAAAGTCTTGAGCGGAGCAAGCAGGTTTAGAGGAAAAGGAAGAAACTTCCTAAGCTTGGCTATAATAAGAGCATCTATCTTTTTTGATGAGGCAAGTTCGTTAAATTTATAAGCAAGAACATCCAATGTGACAGCTATTTTAGCTCCACTATCCTCTATCAGCTTTTCAAGCTCTCTTTCTGTATAGAGAGGATTAAATTGAGCAACTATGCCCCCTATTTTGGCTATAGCATAATATGCAATTGGGTACGCAGGACAGTTGGGAAGAAGCAAAGCTACCC
This sequence comes from Aquificota bacterium, assembly GCA_015494645.1. Classification (GTDB taxonomy): domain Bacteria; phylum Thermosulfidibacterota; class Thermosulfidibacteria; order Thermosulfidibacterales; family Thermosulfidibacteraceae; genus Thermosulfidibacter. The sequence goes on along the minus strand of WGAU01000089.1, from coordinate 17,553 downwards.
TATCCCCTTTTTTAACACCAAGCTCTTGTAAAGCACCGGCAAACCATAAAGCATTCTGATACAACTCAGCATAGGTCATTTTTCTATCGTAGAATACTATAGCCTCGTTGTTCGGAAATTGCTTGTAAGCGTTCTCTAAAAGCCAGAAAACAGGCTCATCCGGATATTCAAGGCTTTCAGGAACAGCATTAGGATAATGCTTAAGCCAGGGCTTTTGAAGGTAAACACTTGATGTCTCCACAGACATCCCACCCCCTCCGTTCTTACGGTTTTAAATCTTTCAAAGTCAAACCCAAATTCAACTTAACATCTCTAAGCTCAACCTTATTAACCAACAACTCACCGGCAAACTTCTCCCACTTAACAGGCAATCCCATACTTTTGTCTATATACACCTTTAAGCGACTCACATCCTGCTCAAAAGGAGCACTGGAGGAAAATTCCAGAACCACAAAGTTATCCCCATCCTTCACCAAACAGGCAACACCACTTGGAAGCAAACTTTTAGCCTCATCAAGTATATAACCCATACTGCTCTCGTATACCTTAGCACCTCTTATGGACGTCACCTTTTTGTCGGAAGGATCAAAGGTCTTACAGATATAACCCCAAAGTATCTTTTTGCACCCCTTAACCTTGTCCTTTACAGGATCGTAAAACACCTTGGCCTTCTTGCTCCTTCCCTCCAGCACCTTCATGTAAACGTAATTGGGCTTAAGGAACTTGTACTCATAAAGCCTCACATCTTCCTCGTTGCCTTTTCTGTTGTAGGCATACATGGTGCAGGTGTAATCCTTTACCTTTTGCCATTTTTCAAAACTCGATTTTATTATTTCCGAACACTGTTCAGATGCATTCGCCGCAATGAAGATCCATAGAAAAATTAAAGAGAACGCCACAACCAGAAAAAAGGTTCTCTTCATGGTTTTACCTCCTGAAGAGATTGAGAATAGACAACACGCTTATAGTTAGCAGATAGAGCTGATATTGTAAACCAAAGGAGGGAACTAATACAGAAACTTGGTTTTGAAAAGGAGAAAAGGAGGGCGAGGGGAGGGCAGCCCCCCGCACCTGTATCAGAAGCAGTACTTTTCCTCCTCAATGACCTTCCCAGCAATGTCCCTGATAAGCTGAACAAGATTGGCGGGAATGTACCAGCGGGTAAGTTTTCTAACAATGGAAAGCTGGGTTCTTAAAGTATCTCCAGACTCAAAAGCACAGAGAGCTTTTGTGGCGTTAAGGGCCATCTTGGGGAAGGTCTCGGCAAAGAAGTACTTCACCATAGCAGCCTGATACTTTACCTTCTCCTCTCCACTGGTCTCTGCAATCTTCAAAGCCCTCAAAAGGGCACTCTCCATGGCGTAAAGATCAATCACCATATCGGCTAAAGCTTCAACCACTATCTGCTCGTCTCTCAGCTTGTCCTTCAGTTTCTGAGTGGCAAGGCCAGCCACCATGAGGAGAAGCTTTCTTGCCATTTCAACGGCAAGCTTTTCTTCCGCAAGGAAGCCGGGTTTGAGCAGGCTCATGGGCATAAGAGTCATGATCTCCTTGCCCACTTGAGTGGCCGCCTGCACCAGAGGTATGTCTCCCTTCATGGCCTTCCTGCCCAGCATGGCCACTATAACAAGCCTGTTTATTTCGTTGGTTCCTTCAAAGATTCTATTGATTCTGGAGTCCCTGTAGGCACGGGCAGCGGGATACTCTTCGGTGAATCCATAACCACCGTAGATCTGCACCATATCGTCAACGATAGAATCAAGTACCTCCGATCCGAAAACCTTCAATATGGAACATTCAACGGCATACTCGGATATGGCGTCAATGGGACTTCTATCCTTAAGCTCTGCAAGGCCTGCATCCAAAAGCCCAGCAGTTCTGTAAGCAGCAGATTCCAACACCCAAGCCCTCGTGGTCATACGGGCTATCTTTTCTTTTATCATGTCAAAGGAGGAGATGGGCACGCCAAACTGACTCCTCTGGTTGGCATACTTAACCGCTTCTTCAATAGCGTACTTGGAACTACCCACGCATGCCATTCCAAGCTTGTAGCGACCGATGTTCAGTATATTGAAAGCGATAAGATGTCCCTTCCCAATCCACTCCTCACCGCCGAGAAGGTTTCCCTTAGGAACTTTACAATTATCAAAGTAGAGAGGACAGGTGGACGATCCCACAATACCCATCTTGTGCTCTTCCGGTCCTATGGAAAAGCCCTCATATCCCTTCTCGACTATGAAGGCTGCATGCTTCTCCCCATCCACCTTGGCATAGACGATAAAAACGTCGGCAAAGCCAGCGTTGGTGATGAACTGCTTGGAGCCGTTGAGGACCCAGTAGTCACCATCAAGCACAGCCTTAGTCTTTATGTTCATAGCATCGGAACCAGCATTGGTCTCTGTCAAGGCGTAGGCAGCTATCTTCTCTCCAGAAGCCAGGCCAGGAAGATACCTCTGTTTCTGCTCTTCTGTTCCAAAGTAAACAATGGGCAAGGTACCTATACCTGTGTGGGCTGCTACCGTGGTGGCAAAGGATCCCTGTCCACTTGAGAGCTTCTCAGAAATTAGCATGGCTGAAACCTTATCCAGCCCCAAACCACCATACTCCTCAGGAACCTCCGCTCCCAAAAGTCCAAGCTCTCCAGCCTGCTTGAACAAAGAAACAAGCACATCGTAGTTCTTCTTCTCTATTTCATCAGACTTGGGAATCACCTCGTTTCTGACAAAATCCTCAGCGGTCTTAGCAAACATGCGCTGCTCTTCTGTAAACTCCTCAGGGACAAAAACATCCTGAGGTTTATCCCCTTCTACCAGAAACATAGCCCCTTTCTTATACTCAGCCATAACACACCTCCCAAAGGTTTATTCGGCAAGAACCTCAAACAGTCCTGCTGCACCCTGACCGCCACCTATGCACATGGTGACAAGGCCCAGGCCACCGCCCCTTCTTCTCAACTCGTATATGATTTGGGTAGTGAGCTTTGCCCCGGTACAGCCAAGGGGATGGCCCAAAGCGATGGCGCCACCGTTCACGTTGATCTTATCCATTATGTCTTGCCAGCCCAGTATCTTTATGCAGGCAAGGGACTGGGCGGCAAAGGCCTCGTTGAGCTCTATGAGGTCAATGTCCTCCATCCTTTTGCCTGTAAGCTTTAGAAGCTTGGGTACAGCCACGGTGGGACCTATTCCCATAATCTCGGGATCAACACCAGCAACAGCATAACCCCTAAACACCGCCATGGGCTTAATGCCAAGCTCTGCCGCTTTTTTGTCAGACATCACCACAACAGCAGCAGCTCCATCGGACATTTGAGAAGAGTTTCCTGCGGTAACAGTACCCTTGCCCGGAGGGGCAAATGCTGGCTTGAGTTTGGCAAGGGCCTCTATGGTGGTGTCGGGCCTCACTCCCTCATCCACTTTGAACTCTATCTCAACCTCCTGGGTTCTTCCGTTGGGAAGGGCCTTGAGCACCCTGGTCTTCACAGGAACGATCTCCGCTTCAAATTTCCCATCTTCTATGGCCCTTGCAGCCTTCATATGGGATTGATATGCGAACTCGTCCTGCTCCTCGCGGGATATGTTCCACCTGCGAGCAACCTCCTCGGCGGTAAGTCCCATGCCAAGGTAAACCTGCGGCATGGTGTCCATAACCTCGGAGTTTGCAGGCTGAGAAAGACCACCCATGGGAACCATGCTCATGGACTCGGTCCCACCCGCTACCACAACATCAGCATACCCGCACATGATCTTCTCAGCCGCTATGGCAATGGCCTGCAAACCTGAGGAGCAGAATCTGTTTATTGTCATACCAGGAACAGAAGTGGGAAGTCCCGCCTTGAGAAGGGCAACGCGGGCCACATTCATCCCCTGCACTCCTTCAGGAAAGGCGCATCCCATTATTACATCATCAACCTCGGCAGGATCTATCCCGGCCCTCTTCACCGCCTCCTTTATCACAATTGCGGCAAGATCATCGGGCCTTGTGTCCTTAAGGCTCCCCTTTGGAGCCTTTCCTACAGCGGTTCTTACAGCGGCAACTATTACAGCATCCCTCATCGCTTCACCTCTCTTTAAATTAATTTCTCAAAGGCTTGCCCGTTGTGAGCATGTGCTGGATTCTTTCCTGGGTCTTGGGCTCACCACAAAGGGATAGGAAGGCCTCCCTCTCCATGTCCAGGATCTCCCACTCGTCCATCACAGTGCCGGGCAGCACATCTCCACCGGTGAGGACCTTGGCAATGTGGGTGGCTATTTTGGCTTCGTGCTCCGTGATCCATCCACCCACCTTCATGTTGTAGATGAGCATCTTCAGATAACCGAATCCATCCCTTCCAGCCATCCTCACCTTCTTAAGCCTCGGTGGTTTGTAGCCCTCTCTAACAAGGTTCAGGGCCACCTGCTTGGCCTCGTGGATGAGATAGTCTCTGTTGATGCTTATAGAATCGCAGTCGGTGAGGAATCCAATCTCCTTGGCCTCATAGGCGGACATGGAAACCTTTGCCATGGCTATGGTCTCTAAAGCGCGCCTCAGATGGGGCAGTGGGTCAACCACAACGCCTCTCGGCAGGTTCTTGGGGATGTACTTATCCACAAGCCTTAAAAGCATCTCCTTAGTTCCACCGCCTGCAGGAAGCAGTCCAACGCCCACTTCAACAAGTCCCATGTAAAGCTCTGCATGTGCCCTTATCCTGTCGCAGTGGAGGCAGAACTCGCACCCGCCACCGAGGGTCATGTTGAAGGGTGCAGCCACCACAGGCTTCTCAAAGAACTTGAGGGACATGGTGGCCTTCTGGAAGGCTCTCACCATGTAGTCAATCTCCTCCCACTCCTCCTCCTGTATAGCCATGAGAAGCAGTGCCAGATTGGCACCTGCGGAGAAGTGCTCTCCCTGATTGGCTATAACGAGGGCGTCAAAGTTCTTGCGGACCTCCTCCAGAGACTCCTCCACCATCTGGAGGATTCCGGCGCCTATGGCGTTCATCTTGGTGTGAAACTCAAGACAGGCCACGCCGTCCCCGAGATCAATAAGGCTGGCATCGGCATTCTCCTTAACCACCTTGCCCGCTTTTTTGAGCCTTGAAAGAACGATAACTTCGGGCTTCTCCTCTATGGGCTTGTAGCTCTTGGATTCAAAGTCCCAGTAGTAAACCCTGGTTCCCTCCTCCTTGTAGAAGGTCTCTGCTCCAGCTTCCAGCATCTCCTTCACCTTGGCAGGCACTTGCATGCCCTCGGCTTCCATCCTCTCAACGGACTTTCTCACCCCTATGGCATCCCATATCTCAAAGGGACCAAGCTCCCAGTTGAAACCCCACTTCATGGCGTTGTCTATCTGGACAATATCGTCGGCAATCTCAGGGATTCTATTGGCAGCGTAGATCAGCATAGCGGATATGGCCTTCCAGGTGAAAAGAGAACCCTTGTCCTTACCGTAGCACATGATCTTTAGGCGCTTTCTCACATCCTCTTCGGTCTTGGCCATCTCAATGGAGGGGAAGGTGCCTTTCTGGGCAGGTCTGTACTCTAAGGTCTTGGGATCTATGACAAAATTCTGCTTCTTGCCATCCTCACCTTTAACCTTCTTGTAGAATCCCTGTTTTGTCTTGTTTCCAAGCCAGCCGTTTTCCACCATCTTCTTGAGCCACTCAGGCGGCTTGAAGATCTCCCTCATCTCGTCGTTAGGAGCATTCTCGTAAACGTTGAGGGCAACGTGATAAAGCACATCAATGCCCACCATATCCGCAAGCTTGAAGGTGGCCACCTTGGGACGGCCCACAGCTTTACCTGTCAGGGCATCTATCTCTTCAATAGTGAGTCCCAGCTCGTCCATGAGCTTCAATGTGTACATCATACCGAAAACGCCAATGCGGTTAGCTATGAAGTTGGGGGTGTCTTTTGCGTAAACAATGCCCTTGCCCAAAACCTTCTCACCGAATTCTGCGACAAAGTCCACAACCTCTTTAAGGGTGTCCTTCCCAGGAATGATCTCAAGAAGCTTCATGTACCTTGGAGGATTGAAGAAGTGCATGCCAATGAAGTGCTTCCTGAAGTCCTCAGAACGCCCCTCAGCTATGGCGTTTATGGAGATACCAGATGTATTGGTAGCGATGATGCTTCCAGGCTTTCTGTGCTGATCCACCTTCTCAAAGAGGGAACGCTTGATTTGCAGATTCTCAACCACAGCCTCTATCACAAGATCCACCTCGGCAATCTTGGGCATGTCGTCCTCAAAGTTACCCACCTCTATAAGCTCTGCAAACTCTTTGTGGTAAAAGGCAGGGGGCCTTGCTTTAAGGGCCTTTTCCAAGCCCGCTCTGGCTATGGCGTTTCTATCATCCCCTTCCTTTGGCGGAATATCCAGAAGGAGAACCGGTATACCCACATTGGCAAGGTGAGCCGCTATGGCCGCACCCATTACACCGGCGCCTAAAACGGCCGCCTTCTTTACTTCGTAACCCATCACGCACCTCCTATTCCTTTGTAGAAAATGTCAACAACAGCATCCACAATGGCCGGCAGCTCCAACCTTCTCTTCAGGACCCAGATAGTGGCCATTTCGTCCATAACTCCGAGAAGCGCTCTGGCCGCCAGCCACTCGTCAAAATCGGACCTGAACTCTCCTGTCTCCTTTCCTTCCTTCATCACCTCCTCAATAAGCCCTAAATATCTTCTCATCTCGGGAGCACTTCCGCCCCGCATGAAGGCACTGCACGCCCTTAGCTCTATCTGCACAAGCTGAGCAAGGTGGGGATTGTTGTAGAGAGTGGCAAAGTGGGTCTCTACAACGACCCTCAACTTTTCCCTCGCATTACCACAGGAACTTAACTTCCTCTTAAGATCATCTATCCAAGCACCTATCTTTTCTTTGAAGATGCTAAGAATCAGCTCTTCTTTGCTGTCAAAGTAAATATATATAGTGCCCTCAGCCACACCAGCCTCTTTAGCTATGTCTGAGATTCGGGCAAGATGAAAACCTTTCTCAGCAAAGACCTTTTCAGCAGCCTTCAGAATTTTCCCCCTCTTGTCCCCTCTACGAGCCTTTGCTACGTTGGCAGTAGGCATTTTATAATCCTCCAAATGAGTGAGCATTCATTCAGTTAACAAACGAAGCGAAACATGTCAATACCGAGGAGGCAAAAATTGGTGATAAACAGAAAAAAGATTTATCACCCTCTATTCCGGTTTTGCCCCTTCTGCGGAAACAGTTTACACTACAAGCACAATAACAATGTTTTAAGACCTTTATGTCTCCAATGCGGTTACGCCCAATACCTCAACCCCACTGTAGGAGTGGCCGTAGTGCTTGTGGAATCAGGAAAGATTCTCCTCGGCAAGCGCAACCGTCCACCCTTTCCCGGAAAATGGTGCATCCCATGCGGACATGTTGAATGGGGAGAAGATGTAAGAGAAGCAGCAGCAAGGGAATTTGAGGAAGAAACAGGCCTTAAAGTCCGAATCTTAGATATTCTTGATGTCCACTCAAACTTCCACAATCCAAAATATCTGACAGTAGGACTGTGGTTTTTAGGAAAAAGAATAGGGGGTACACTAAAAGCAGGTGACGATTTGGATGAAGTAGCGTTTTTTCCCATTGAAAAGATAGATGTTGAGCTTGCTTTTCCCACCGATGTAAAGGTAATAGAAAGACTAAGAAGCAACCAAAAACAAAAGGGGGTTTAGCTATGAAGATGCTTTTGGCTGGCGAATGGGTGGATAGGGATGAAAAGATAGAGGTGAGAAACCCTTACGATAACAGCCTTATAGACACCGTTCCCAAAGGCACATCTGAAGATGTAGAAAAGGCAGTTGAAGCGGCAAAGAAAGGCCAGAAGGAAATAGCTTCCCTATCGGCATACCAGCGCTACGAAATCCTGATGAAGGCTGCAAAAATCATGGAGGAAAGAAAGGAAGAGCTTGCCACCATTGTCTCAAAGGAAGTTGGCAAAACCATAAAAGAGGCAAGGGGTGAGATAGCAAGGGCTTTGCAGACCCTTACCCTTTCAGCGGAAGAAGCCAAGAGGCTCGCGGGAGAGGAGGTAAGATTTGACGGTGCCCCAACGGGCAAAGGCAAGGTAGGGCTTTACATAAGGGTGCCCATAGGTATAGTAGCAGCAATCACTCCCTTCAATTTCCCTGTGAACCTTGCCATGCACAAGATTGCCCCTGCCCTTGCTGCAGGAAACGCCGTGATACTCAAGCCTCCTTCAATTACCCCCCTTTCCAGTATAGTTATGGCAGAAATCTTCATGGAGGCAGGAGTTCCTCCCTTAGCCTTCCAGGTGATCACAGGGCCCGGCGGCACCGTTGGTGAAGCCTTAGCTTCACATCCTGATGTGAGAAAGGTCTCTTTCACTGGAAGCCGCGAGGTGGGCAAAAGGATTATGAGCGTAGCAGGATTCAAAAAATGCACCATGGAACTCGGCTCAAACTCTGCTGTTATCGTATGCGAGGACGCGCAATTGGACAAAGCCTTCCCAAGGGTTGTTCTTGCAGCCTTCGCTTTAGCAGGGCAGGTATGCATCTCAGTTCAACGCATATTCGTACACAAAAATCTATTTGACGAATTCGTGGAAAGATACGTGGAAACCACCAAAGGACTCAAAGTAGGCAACCAGCTCAAAGAAGAAACTGATGTGGGTCCTCTGGTGGAAGAAAAAGAAGCCCAAAGGGTCAGAGAATGGATTGACGAAGCGGTAAACAAAGGAGCCAAGCTCCTCACAGGAGGTGAGGTGGACGGAGCCATTATGCAGCCCGCAGTTGTTGTAAACTGCCCCAAGGAGACAAAGCTTTTCAGAAGCGAAGCCTTTGGACCCGTAGTTATAATAAATCCCGTGGAAAGCTTAGAAGAAGCCATAAAAGAAGCCAACGACTCCATTTACGGACTACAGGCGGGAATATACACCCAAAACATATACAACGCTTGGAAGGCAGCTTACGAAATAGAGGTAGGAGGCGTAATCATCAACGACGTGCCCACCTTCAGAGTAGATCTTATGCCCTACGGTGGCGTGAAAGAATCGGGTATAGGAAGGGAAGGGCCCAAATACGCCATAGAAGAGATGACAGAAATAAAGCTTATATGCTTTGATATAAGCTAAAGGAGGTGAAAGCAAACGACGATAGAACTGATGACGGAGCGGGTTGATAGACTGGAAAGGCTAATGCAACAGCTTGCCTACACCCAGATGAAAACAAAAATGCAAATATAGGCTCTGCGGAAGAAATGCAAGAGTTCAGAAAAATAAAGAATAAACAAGTAGTCATCGTAAGACCCAAACACACCGAGCAGACAAAAGAAAAGATGGAGCGCTTTAAAGAGCTATTTCCCGAACACACCAACAAAAAGATCTTTTCTATTGTCGCCTCCCTCACTGTTAAAGAAGACATGTTAAACAGGCTGGGCAAAGAGGGTATATACGCCATGGCTTACAGAGAGTGGGAATACATGGACATCATCTCAAAAATGCTTGACAATTAAAAGGTGCTTGTCTATATAGCGGTGGCACTTTGCGGAAAAGAACTACACCATGCAAGGAGATGATTCGGAATGTTGGGGAAAAAAACATATATGGCCAAGAAGGGAGAAGTGGAAAGAAAGTGGTACTTGGTTGACGCCAAGGACAAAACCTTAGGTAGGTTAGCATCAAAGATTGCTGTGATCCTCATGGGCAAGCACAAGCCTCAGTACACCCCTCATGTAGACTGTGGAGACTTCGTGGTGGTGATAAATGCTGACAAGGTGAAGCTAACAGGGCAGAAGTGGGAAAAGAAGATTTACTACTGGCACTCGGGGTATTTGGGTGGGCTCAAATCAAGGACGGCCAAGGAAATGCTTGAAAAGAAACCGGAATACTTAATCTATCATGCTGTAAAAGGAATGTTACCCAAGAATAACTTGGCGAGAAGGATGCTCAAAAAACTTAAAGTCTACGCAGGGGAAAATCACCCCCATCAGGCCCAAAAGCCTGAACCAATAGAAATCACCGGTTGCTAAAAACTTAACAGGGGAGATTGGTAATGGCAGAAGTGATATATCACGGCGTTGGAAAGAGGAAAACCTCAGTTGCGAGGGTGTGGATGAAGCCCGGTAGCGGGCAGATTGTGATAAACAAAAGGAGCTTGGAAGAGTACGTCCCGCGAGAGTCTCTAAGGAAACTCATCTTTGAGCCTCTGGAACTTGTCAACAAGGTAGGAGAGTTTGACATAAAGGTAAATGTGAAAGGTGGTGGAGTATCCAGTCAGGCAGACGCCATAAGGTACGGCATAGCCAAAGCACTGTTGGCTTATGACGAAAACCTAAGGCCTGTGCTCAAAAAAGCGGGTCTGCTTACAAGAGACGCAAGGATTGTGGAAAGGAAGAAGTACGGACGCCACAAAGCAAGACGTGGCTTCCAGTGGAGAAAGAGGTAAAATCACTTGGGGAAGGGTTCTCCTTCCCCTTCTTATCGTTTTCACTTTACCCGTCTTTTCTTTTGCCCAAGATAGCGGTTGGATCAGGAAATGTTCCAAAAGGGGGTGCTTCTATAAGCCTTTTGCCAAAGTTAGGAGGGATCAATTTGTAATATTTGTTACAGCCCAAGGCAAAGCGTACAAAGGTAAATGCCGGAAAAGGGCAAAGAATCCATGCCTTGCCACCTCATCAAAAAGGTTTGACGTCCCTGCCATTCCCATGACTTATGTGGTTTTTGAACCCGGACACCCCCCAGCAGTAGTAAGATACGGAGAAGTAGACCCCTTCAACGAAATTTCCGAATAACAGTTAAGTTTCCCTTCCTATATCCGATATAGAAATGTGCATGGAGGCTAAATCCCCCTACATGGAGGTAGGAATGTGTAGGGGGATGAGATGTTCACCATTAGCACTAATCTGCCCGCCATCGCATCAGCCAATATCCTTGATAGGACCGTAGATGCTGTTAATCAGACCATAAAAAGGCTCGCAACTGGCAAAAGAATCATAACTGCAGCCGACGATCCCGGAAGCATCCATCATCTCTCAAGGCTGAAAGCCCTGCAGATAGGCTGGGACAGAGCCAAACGCAACTTAGATGAAACAACCAACCTGCTTTACACTGCAGAATATGCCCTCTCTGGATTAAACGGTATAAAATCCGCCGTCTACCGTATGAGGGAACTGACGCTGGAAGCTGCCAACAACGCCACCCTCACCACTGACGACTTAGAAGCTATACAGGAAGAAATCAACATGCTCATTGAAGAGATAGATAGAATCTCCCGTATAACTGAATACAACACCAAAAAACTACTGGACGGTTCCATGGCGGGAAGCATAACAAGCTCTTCTCCCTATATCTTCGGCTACGTAACCGGCAAAGTGGAAAATGCTGTACTGGAGTTCTCCAGTGCTACCGCTGCCACCAAAGCCCTCGTGGAAGTAAACCCTCCCATTCCCCAGGCTCAAAGAATGCCCCTCACCTTAGGAGACACATACGATTACACAAGAACTTTAGGGGAAGCTGTATTTTCAGCCGATACCACCACCGCCGCTTCCTACAACGCTGACTACGACATCATATTCACTCCGGGAAATCCAGACTACGACTTCATTGTCTATGAGGCCTCCACAGGAGCCACCGTAGGAACAGGCACCTTTGGAACCCCTTTCGTGGTAGCCTCCAACAACAACGTAAGCATAACCATATACAGCGGCTCCCAGACCATACAGGAAGGCTACAAAGGGATCTGGCACGTTGACACAACGGCTTCCAACAACACAGCCCAAGAGGGAAATCTCGCCGTTAGCGCCACAATAACCATTGGAAACCTATCAGACATAGCCCTGTTAAATGGAGAACTATTTATAGAAATTGACTGGGTAAACTCAAAGCTTTCCTACAGAGTGGTGGATTCAGAAGGAACACCTCAGGGAACATGGGTTTCGGTTGGAGCCACCTTCTACGCCTATCCCGACTCAAAGCTGAAAGGGTCCTACTTCACTTTAAGCATCTCCTCAACACGAAGCGGATACCAAAACATAGCCGGAAAAAAGGACACATGGAAAATCACCTTCAAAGAATACAACGGCCTCACATCATCTGGAACATTACTTATTGAAATAGGAGGAAATTCCTACACGGTTAACTGGAACAGTAACACAACGGTGGATGATTTAAAGAACTCTATCAACAATTCCATAGGAGAATACGCTCTGGCAATATACCAAACCTCCTCTGGCACCCAGTATCTGAGCATTGAAGCCCTCTACCCCGGCAGCTTATACATACCCTCCGTACGGGATCTAAGCGGCAACCTTGCACAGGTTCTGGGATTCACATTGGTCTCTGGGACCGGAACAGATGCCTTCATTACTGTCAACAACAAAACTTACGGTCCGCAAAGCTCAAACCTGTTCTACGGAATCATTGAAAACGGAGTAATTGTTCTAAGAGAAACAGCCAAAAATGTCAGCGGAGTGATAACCGTTAGAGATCTGAGTCAAAAAGTAGCTGCAGGACCTCTGGCTAACCAAAGCATTCCCTTTTACATCCCCCCCGTAAATTCCCTAATACTGGGGTTCAAAGATCCAGAGGGAAACATCCTCATTGACGTTACAAGAAAAAACGGAGCCGAAAACGCCATAAACATCATAGACGAAGCCATAGGCACCCTATCAAGATACGAATCCTTGCTTGGCGCTTTCATCAACAGAATGCAACAGGCATCCTCTCTGGCCGACGAAGAAAAGTTTGCAGTAACCCAAGCCATCTCCTCAATAGAAGACGCAGATATGGCACAAGAGCTCGTTAAACTAACAACTTTAGAGCTGCGTAGAAACACAGCCGCCATGATGCTTGCCCATGCAAACTTACAGCCGGCACAGGTGTGGAAGGTCCTGTTTGAAGCCAAAAGGGATTGACATAATCCTACTCTAAAGCCACTATAGTGCACCATGAGGCGGCTGTACGTTCTAATGATAGTCATAGGGCTTATATCCTTCACCTCCTTTCTCTGGAAGATTGGGCATATACGCTTGAGTACACAAAAGCACAAACCGCAGGCGGAAGAAAAAGAGATTCAAACCTCTTCAAACGAAACAGAAAAAACCTCCTTACCCAAAAAAGAAGCAGAACAATGGGTAAACACCAACTACCCCTATCTCGTCACAGAAAACAGATACGTCTATCTTGTACTGCTCAAAGAGAAGAAGCTCATAGCCCTACAGGATAATCAACCCGTTAAAAAACCCAGAAGGACTGCAAGAAGCATATACAACCGCGTTAGAAGACTTGGGCTTAAAAACTGCGTATGCCACAAGCTTAAGGGTAGAAGATTTCTTTGCATCTTCAGTGATCTCAAAAACAGAGAGGTCTCCCTCAGATTCAAATGTGAAATGCTTGTGGTAGGAGAAAAAGAAGAGAAGACAGAATACCCCAAGACCTTGTTAGATTTTCCCTACAAATGGCAGGTGGCGTGGATGCAGATAAAAGAAAACTTTAACAACTATGCCAAACTATACCATCCAAACTTCAGAAGCAAATACGGCAATCTATCCGCATGGTTGAACTACCGGAAAGCCAATCTTGGAAAGATAAAGTACATTGACGTGGTGGTTGAAGATCCCGCCATAGCCAAGCTCCCCTCAACCGATTACTTTGTGATTTTCTTTCACCAAATATACAGAAGCAACATAAAAAGGATTGATTCCCTCAAAGCCCTTGTGGTTCTACCCACCCGGCAGGGACTTAAAATAGTTAGAGAAGCCGAATTGAGCTATAATTGACACACCTTAGCTGTTTGGCTAAGAAAAATAGCCCAACTATCCCTGAAGGGAGGCGTGAAAAATGAAAAGGACCTACCAACCCAGCAAGCTCAAAATGAAGAGAAGACATGGATTTAGAGCGAGAATGAGAACCAAAGCCGGAAGGAAGATACTGAAGAGAAGAAGAGCCAAAGGGAGGAAAAAACTCACAGTGTAATTTTTCCTAATGGATTTTTCCTTTCCCAAGGAGTACCGGCTAAGGAAACGGCGAGAATTTCGTAAGGTATATGAAGAAGGACAAAAAATTTACAGCCAGTACTTTACTATCCACGTTCTGAAGAACCAACTTGGACATCCGAGATTGGGTATTACTGTTACGAGAAAGATTGGTAAATCTGTGGTGAGAAACCGATGGAAAAGGATTATAAGAGAAGCGTTTAGATTGAACAAACATAAACTTCCTCCTTGGGACATTGTGGTTACTGTGAAGAGGGGATATAAACCCCCAAAGCTTCAGGAGGTGGAGAAAGACTTTGTGGAAGCAATTGCCAAGTTACGCATTATTAGTACTGATTAAATTGTACAGAGTGTTTATATCCCCATGGTTAGGGAAAAACTGCCGATTCTATCCCTCCTGTTCCCGGTACGCTATGGAAGCCATAACCAAATACGGTGTAATAAAAGGTACTTTCTTAAGCTTAAAGAGAATAGCAAGATGCCATCCCTTCTCAAAAGGAGGTTTTGATCCTGTTCCATAAAAAAGCAAAAGGAGAAACGGCATGGACGAGCAGAAATCCAGCCTTTTGATTTTCGCACTATCTTTGGGATTGGCTTTACTGCTTTATTACTACTTTGGAAGTCACCTCACAGGACAACACAACAAACAGGTTGCCCCCAAACCACAGGTAACGGCAAATCAAACCGAAACCGTGAGAAAAAGGGCTTTGCTAAAGGGTGAAAACATAAAGGTAGAAACGGAAAAATATATAGCCGTAATAAACACCCAGGCAGGAGTTTTGAAAAGCCTTAAGCTGAAAGAGTACAAAGATGACAACGGTAAGCCCATGGAACTTATATCGCCTAAAGGATTTTTCTGGAACATAGCCAAAGAAAAAGACCTGACAGAAACGGCAAATAACCTGCTCTTTTCTCCGAAGGTGATTAATAAAAAGGACAAGGTAGTTGTTGTCTTAAAAGGTCTGATTGACAATGCCACCGTAATTAAAAAGTACGCCTTTTACGAAAAGGAATACAGGTTTGATCTAAAAATAGAAGGAGCTCCTTTAGGAATTTCCTTTGGGCCCCAAACCGCTCCAAAAGACAGGGAATCAAAGTATTCCTTCGTCGGGCCATTGGTCTACGATGGTCAAAAGGTTAAGGAGATAAAACTTGAAAAAGAAAAAAGTAAAGCCTTTAAGAATCCCGTATGGGTAGCCTTACAGTCTCTATACTTCACCGTAACAGTAATACCCAAAGAACCCGTTACCGCCGAGATAGAAAAGATTGGAAAACACAAATTCTATATTTACCTTCTCCCGGAGAAAGAGGAACTTTTTGCAAGCTGGGGATTTGGAGGCCCCAAAAAGTACGATCTGCTTAAAAGCTACGGTCTAAAGCTTGAGGAAAACATAAGATTCGGCATATTCGGCGTTATTTCCAAACCACTGCTCTACCTTATGAACTGGTTCTACAAAATCATCCCTAACTACGGAGTGGCTATAATTTTCCTCACCATTATCATAAAGATCATCTTCCACCCCCTAACGGTAAAGGGCTACAAGTCTATGAACAAGATGAAGGAACTTCAGCCCCTAATCCAGCAGATAAGGGAAACCTACAAAAACGATCCCAACCGCATGAATCAAGAAATCATGGAACTTTACAAAAAGCACAAAGTGAACCCCTTCGGCGGGTGTCTCCCCATGCTTCTGCAAATTCCCGTGTTCTTTGCCCTTTACAAGCTGCTCATGGTATCCATAGAGCTGCGTCATGCCCCCTTTATACTGTGGATAACAGACCTCTCCGCCAAGGATCCCTACTACATAACCCCGGTACTCATGGGTGTAACCATGCTTGTTCAGCAGCTTCTAACCCCCGGACAGGACCCCAGCCAGAACAAGTTTATGTTAGCCATGCCAATAATCTTTACCATCATCTTTTTGAACTTTCCCTCTGGGTTGTGCCTTTACTTTTTAGTAAGCAACATACTTAGCATCATAGAACAGCTCTTGATAAAACATGTATACTGATACCATAGCTGCCATTGCTACACCTGTAGGAAAAGGAGCTTTAGCAGTCATCAGAGTATCCGGGCCCGAAACATTTAACATTGTTAGAAAGATCTTCAGGGTGGGAAAGGGCAAAAAGTTACCGGAGAATCTCAAAGAAAGGTTTGTTTATTATGGTTTTATAGTAGATCCAGAAACGTGTAAAGTTCAGGATGAAGTTACCCTAATATTTTACAGGGCTCCCAAGAGCTACACCACAGAAGATATGGCAGAAATCATCTGCCACGGTGGTTTTGTTAGTCCCCAAAAGGTGCTGTCCGCGTGCATTAAGGCTGGAGCAAGGCTTGCAGAGCCCGGAGAGTTTACCAAAAGAGCCCTTTTGGGTGGCCGGGTGGATCTGACCGAAGCAGAAGCGGTCCTTGACGTCATAGAGGCAAGAAGCGACAGGGAGCATGAGCTCGCCCTTGGTCAGTTAAGTGGAGGTTTAAAGCGTAAGATTCAGCAGATCGCTGACAATCTGAGGGAAGTTCTTATGCTCATAGAAGCCTCCATTGATTTTCCCGAGGAGGAGATAGAAATTCTCCATCCCCAAAAGGCTCAAGAGAGAATTAAACTCATTATCAAGGAGATAGAAGAGCTTGCTAATAGCTTCTCTTCAACCAAGGTTATAAGGGAAGGAATTCCCATTGCCATTGTGGGCAAGCCCAACGTGGGCAAATCCAGCCTTCTAAACGCCCTCCTTAAGGAAGAAAGGGCAATTGTAACGGAACTTCCCGGCACCACAAGGGATACCATTGAAGAAGAAATAACCATCCACGGCTACCCCGTACGAATCATTGACACCGCCGGGATAAGAAAAACAGATGACCCCGTGGAAAAGATTGGCGTTGAAAGAAGCATAAAGAAGCTTGGAAAAGCCCAACTGGTTCTGTTTGTAGTAGACATTTCTCGTCCCCTTGAAGAGGAAGACAGCTACATAGCCTCTCTACTAAAGGACAAAGAGGTAATACTGGTTATCAACAAAAGCGATCTCCCTCCCGCCTTTGACACAGAAGATGCCCTGAAACTGGTGAATCCTAAGGCAATGGTAAGAACCTCCGCCAAGCTACATCAGGGGATTGATCAACTTCAGCAACTGATTATTGATCTGACGTTAAGCAAACAGGGAATACAAAACGACTTTCTCATAAATGAGCGCCATTTTGATGTGCTCGTCAAGGCAAAGCAGGCTTTAGAAAACTGCATAGAAACCCTTGAAAGCGGATTGTCCAACGAGTTTGTGGCCATTGACCTGAAAGAAGCCCTAAACCGATTGGGAGAGATCACCGGGGAAACAACCCCTGATGATATACTGAACATGATCTTCAGCAGGTTCTGCATAGGAAAATGAGACGAATAAAAGACATCCCCAAACAGGAAAGGCCCAGAGAAAAACTTCTGAGGTTAGGGGCAAATGCCCTGAGCAACCAGGAGCTTGTAGCACTCATCTTAAGCAAGGGGAGCAAGAAGAAGGATGTGCTGAGCCTCGCCAAAGATGTGCTTAAGGTAATTGAAAAGGACCCAGAAAATGTAAAGGTAGAAGACCTTAAAGCTATAGAAGGAGTTGGAA